>SKUV01000299.1 GCA_007129775.1 Paracoccaceae bacterium
GCCTTGCGGCGTAGAAAGTCAAACATCCGAAACGCTCCTGTCCTTGGCCCTTGTTCCGCGCCCGTGCCACGCGCCATCGCCCCGCCCGCCCCGCCATTACCCCTGCCCGTGGTCATCCCCGCCGCGCCGCTATTCCGCATCCGGCGGCTCAAAGGCTGCGCAGCTGCGGCCGGCGATAGCTGCGCGCGGGCACGATCATCAGCTCCGCCAGCGCCCAGACCAGCGCATCCACCCGGTCCGGGCTGCCCCGGCCCTGAAAGCCCGTCAGCGTCATCTGCACCATCTGCTCTTCCAGCGCGCCGAGGCCCGCCGCGGCATCTGCCAGATGAAAGACCCGGCGCTGTTCATAAAGCGCGGCCACCGGCTCGGCCCGCAGCACCTTGCCCTGATGGGCACGCACGTCGCGATACGGCACCATCGGGTCGACCTGATGCACCAGCGTGCGCACCATCTCGCCGCCCTGGTTGACCTCCGCGACCAGCCGCTCGGCGCCGTGGCGATGCACCGCCGCCACCGCCGCCTTTGCCCATTCCAGCGGCGAGGCGCCCTGCAGGCTAGCATCCTCCAGCACATAGGCGCGCCATGTCTCGGGCGGGCCTTCGGTCACCGCACCGGCCACGACGATCCCGCAGGCATCAGAGCCCCGGCCCGATGTCACCGGTGGGTCCACCGCCACCACCACCCGGCTCAGCGCCGGCACCTCGCGCACCCGCGCCGCATCCAGCATCGCCCCCGACCAGAGCGCGCCCTCGGCATCCTCCAGCAGAACGCCGTCCAGTTCCTGCCGGCCCAGCCGCGTGCCGGCATAGCGCGCCCGCACCTCTTCCAGAAACGAGGGCGCGAGCCAGGCCCGGTTGGCCTCGGTCGGCGCCCGCGTGACGACGGTGGACGACAGCCGCAGCAGCTCCTTCAGCACGCCGACATTGCGCGGCGTGGTGGTCACGCATTGCCGGGGCTGTTCGCCCAGCCGCAGGGCGAATTGCAGCATGTCCCACGCCGCGCGGCCGCGCTTCCACTTGGCCAGTTCATCCACCCATGCCGCGTCGAATTGCGGCCCGCGCAGGTTCTCCGGCTCCTGCGCCGAAAACGCCTGCGCCACCGCCCCGTTGGGCCAGACCAGCCGGCGACGCGTGGCTTCCCATTTCGGGCGACGGTCGGGCGGGCTGCAGGCCAGAATCCCGCTCGGCCCCATCACCATCACCTCGAGCACCTGATCGAAGGTCTCGCCCACCAGCGCCACGCTGCGGCACGGGCCCGGATCGCCCGGCAGACCGCCCTCGACCTGGGCGCGGACCCATTCCGCGCCCGCGCGCGTCTTGCCCGCGCCGCGTCCGCCCATGCAGACCCATGTCCGCCAGTCACCCTCGGGCGGCAGTTGATGGGGCAGCGCCCAGAACTCGAACAGCCACGGCAGCGCGATCAGCGCCCCGTCACTCAGCCCCTCCAGAAAGCGCGTCTGTTCCTGCGGTCGCGCGCAGGCGAGCCATCCTGCGCCCGACCTCATCGCGCGCGGCGTCCAGATCGAGCGGCGCGACCGAAACACCGCCGCTTCCGCCAGCGCCGCCTTCGTTTCGAGTTTTTCCAATGGCCTGCCTTTCGGTAAGGGCGAGCGCCAGCGCCTTGCGGACCATCGCGATGGCCGCCGGCAGTTCCGCCGCCTTGTCGATCTCTCCCGCCTCCAGCCGCTGCAGCGCCTGCGACAGCGCCCGCGCGGAAGACAGGAACAGAAGTTCACTCGCCGCAACGATGTCCTGCGGCGGCTCATCCCCCTCGGGGGGCCTGTCATGCGTCATTCCGGAATTCTGCCCCTCGGTGTCGCGCGGCGCGGGCGAAAACCCACCGCCGCCCGTCGGACCGCCTGCCAAACCGCCTGAAACGAAAAAGGCGGCGATGGTTTCCCATGCCGCCGACACACCTCTTTCAGTATGGCAGGTTCCTACAGCAGAGCGCGCGGCAAGTCAAGAAGGAAATTCCCCACAGGCTGCGAACGCAGGAATATTATTCCGTCAACTGAGGTAAATAATCGGTAAACGCCCCGGATCCTGCCGGGCCACCCGATCCCCCAGCGGCGCTCCCCGCCCATGGGCCGCCCCGGTTTCCAACCCTTGCGTTCCTGCTATAGAAGTCAGATCACCAGCCAGAGGAACCCCGGCCATGGCCCTCGAAGACGCCGCACGTCAGGTCGACACCGCCTTCACCCGCGATGACCTGCGCGGCCTGAGCTATGAAAACACATTCGGCGGCGCCACCAGCTTTCTGCGCCGCCGCTTCACCAAGGATCTCGCCGGGGTGGATCTCGCGATCCTCGGCGTTCCCTTCGATCAGGCCGTGACGAATCGACCCGGCGCGCGGCTCGGCCCGCGCGCGATCCGCGAGGCGAGCGCCCTGCAGGCCTGCGACGCGCCCTTCGGATGGCCGTTCAATCCGCTGACGCGCTACGCCATCGCCGACACCGGCGATCTGGCCTTCGATTACGCCCGCGTCGCGGAGTTTCCCGACACGCTAACCGCCCATGTCCGCGCGATGCTCGACGCGGGCCCCGGCCTGATCGCCCTCGGCGGCGACCATTCGATCAGCCTGCCGATCCTGCGCGCGCAGGCCGAACGGCACGGCCCCCTCGCGCTGATCCAGTTCGACGCCCATTCCGACACATGGGCCGACGACGATCCGGCGCGCATCGACCACGGCACGATGTTCTACAAGGCGGTGAAGGCCGGGCTGCTGGACCCGGCGCGCTCGGTCCAGATCGGCATCCGGACAGACAATCCCGACACGCTCGGCCTGACCACCCTGCCCGCGCGCGAGGTGCACGAGGCCGGCCCCGCCGCCATCGCCGCCCGGGTGCACGAGATCGTGGGGCAGACGCCCGCCTATCTGTCCTTCGATATCGACGCGCTCGATCCCGCCTTCGCCCCGGGCACCGGTACGCCGGTCTGGGGCGGGCTCGCAAGCTGGCAGGCCGCCGCGATCCTGCGCGATCTGGCCGGAATCAACATGATCGGCGGCGATGTGGTCGAGGTCGCGCCGCCCTATGATACTACCGGCGCCACAGCCATCGCCGCCGCCCATGCAGCCACCGAACTGATCTGCCTCTATTTCTGGAATCGTTGGCAATCGGAGGCCGGCGCATGATCAAGGCCCTCGTCATCGCGGCCCTGCTGGCGCTGGCGGCTGTCATGGCCCATGTCCGCCTCGCGCCGACCGACCCGGCGCAATGGCATGTGGACCCGCGCGCCATCGCCAAGCCTTCCAAGCCCAACCACTGGCTGATCCGCCCGGCCGGCGGCGATGCCCGCCCGCCCCATTACCGCGCGGAGGTGGCGACGCTGGTCGCCGCGGTGGAAGAGGCCGCGGCCCGCATGGGCGACATGGAACGCATCGCCGGCAACACCGCCAGCGGACACCTGACCTACATCAGCCGCACCCGCTGGATGGGCTATCCGGATTTCACCACCATCCGGGTCTATTCCACCGACGAAGGCGCCAGCCTCGCAGCTTTCTCCCGCGCTCGTTTCGGCCACTCCGACATGGGGTTCAACCGCCGCCGGCTTGACCGAATGCTGGCCCATATCGACGAGATCATGGCCGACGCCTGAGCAGTGCCGCGCGCCGTCCAGCCCGA
>SKUV01000133.1 GCA_007129775.1 Paracoccaceae bacterium
GGCGGGATCGTCCTGTCCAAGGCGCTCGGCGATCCCGCTTCGCTCGCGCGCCAGATCCTGACCTTCCGGCTGATGGTGCAGGCCCTGTTCGTGCCAACCCGAACAGACGAAACGTGACGGCATAGGCTGCGTGCGGCCGCCCCGCGCTCACGCATCCTGTGGGCCAGCGCTCGGCCGCGCATCGGCGAAGTGGCTCAGGCAGAACCACTTGTGGAATGCGTCGGTTTCCGATGGGGATCCATCGAGGCGGAGCGAGTGATCCTCGATGGCAGCAAGGAGTGATCGGTGCCCCAGCCAGACCTCGGTCAATGTCCGGATATGCGCCCGCAGCCAGATATCGACCTCGTGTCCGGGGTCGAACACGCAGACATCCACATCCTGCGGTTCCAGCACGATCCAGTAGAAGCGCCTGGAGACCGGCACGCCGTCAAGATGGAACTGCGCCACGCGGCGGCGCTCTGGCCGGTAGTCGGCTCCGATGATGCTGCGCCGCATGTCCCAGAACAGAATGTCCGGATCGAGGTTCTCGTCGCGCGTGATCTCGTGGCGCAGCCAGCGTTGCGACCACATGCCCATGCCTTCAAGCACCGGAAACAGTTCTTCCCCGGCCCTGGTCAGCCGGTACTGTTTGCCCGGCGTCGACTCCGCCATGACGCGCTGGACGATTCCCGCGCCTTCAAGCTCGCGCAAGCGCTGCGAGAGAAGCGCAGAGGACATGCGCGGCACGCTGTCATGGATCTCGTTGAACCGGGTGGCGCCCAGGCACAGCGCGCGGATGACGAGCGGCGTCCATCGCTGTGCGATCACCTCTGCAGTGACAGCGATCGGGCAATACTGTCCGTAACCCGCTTTTGCCATGCCCCAGAATAGCGAATCCGGAGCGCGCAAACAACTTCAGTTCCTGAAGTTGCCGCGGCGCGGGCCGTTCTGCATGCTGAACGCGTGATGGCCAGTGCGCCGACGCGTGCACGCGATCGATTGCACGCGATACCGGGCGCTGGACACGACGCACCCGAACCGGCCGGCGCGGCTGCTTTGACAACACCGCGTTTCGACCCCGGTGCGCAACCGCGTCTGGAGAGCGCTTCGGGACGGCCAAACACAGGACGACGGGAGGTCACGATGACGGAGACGATCACGACGGAACTGGATCTTGAAAAGGTGCTGGCCGAACTCGGGCCACAATTCGCGGCGACGGCCGCCGATCATGACGCGGAGGACAGTTTCGTCGCCGCGAACTATGACATGTTGCGCGAAGCCCTCATATTCTCGGCGCAGGTTCCGCGCGAACTGGGCGGGGGTGGCGTGCGCCACAGCGCGATGTGCGATTTCCTGCGGCGGCTGGCGCATTCCTGCCCGGCGACCGCGCTGGCCCTGTCGATGCATCAGCATCTCGTTGCGGCAGCGGCGGCCAATTTCCGCGCCGGGCGCCCCGGCAAGCCGCTGCTGGAAAAGGTCGGCGCGGGGGAGCTGATCCTGGTGAGCACCGGCGCCAATGACTGGCTCGAGTCCAACGGCACTGCCGAGGCCGTGGAGGGCGGCTTTCGCGTGAGCGCCGTCAAACCCTTCGCCAGCGGCGTGCCACGCGGCGATGTGCTGGTTACCTCGGCCGCATTCGACCCGCCCGACGGCGCGCCGCAGGTGCTGCATTTTCCCCTGGCCCTGAACAGCGAGGGCGTGCAGCTTTTGGATGACTGGTACACGCTGGGCATGCGCGGGACGGGGTCGCGGACGGTCCGGCTCGATGGCGTGTTCGTCCCCGAAGCGGCCGTGGCGCTCAAACGCCCGCGCGGCCCCTTCCATCCGGCCTTCGCGGTGATCCTGACGGTTGCGATGCCGCTCATCATGTCGGTCTATCTCGGCATTGCCGAAAGCGCGGCGCACCGGGCGCGCAAGCTGGTCAAACCCGATGACCCCGAGGCGCCGACCCTGCTGGGCGAACTTGAGAACCGGCTCGTGACCGCGCAAATCGCCACCGAAGACATGATCCGAAACGCCAACGACCTGGATTTCACCCCGAGCACGGAGCTGGCCAATGCCACGCTGGTGCGCAAGACCATTGCGGCGAACGCCTGCATCGCCACCGCCGAAAAGGCGCTGGAGGCCGCAGGCGGCGCCGGGTTCTTCCGCAGGCACGGGCTGGAGCGGCTGCTGCGCGATGTCCATGGCGGACAGTTCCACCCGCTGCCCGAGAAGCGCCAGCAGCGCTTTACCGGGCGCATGGCGATGGGGCTGGAGCCGGTCGGGTAGCCATCGCCGTGCTGTGGCGCTCGGGCAGGGCGCTGCTGCCGCTTCTACCTGGGGCGGCCTCCCTTTCTTACCCGGCCGGCATGGCGACGACGCGCGCCGCTACGGCGGCATGATGGGGCCGCAGCGTCTGCCCGGCAATGCAGGAGTACCAAGGCGCGATGGAGTCCTCGAAGGGGGTGCGCTCCCCGGCGTGTTCCTCGATGACCGCGAGGCCGCAAGAGGGCACTTAGCCGGGGGTGCAGCCGCCCTCCTGACAGGCGATGAGACGCCCGTCACATGGCGCCGCGAGGCCGACGGGATCGTCATGGCCAGTTCGTCGTGGATGATCTCGGCCCGCAATCCTGCGGCCTGAGGGCCGACGACCGGGAAAGCCGCTGCAAAGGTCGCGCGCTGAGCGGAAATCTGCTATGCTCGCGCCCGGAAGAGCCGCCCCGACCGGAACAGCGTCCGCCCGTCGCAAGAATCGGCGGAGCAGCCGGTCGGATCGCCCGCGCCCGTCACGCAATGGGCTTCGCGGGCAGCATACGCCGGATGGATGCACAGAAACGCCAGACAGAACCAGACTGGAGGGAACCATGCCCGACCAACGCTCCATCGCTCGCCGTGACCTGATGCGCCACGGCGTCACCGCGACGGCAGCCCTTGTCGCCGCCCCCGCCGTCCTCGCCGGGCTGGCCCCGCGCCGTGCCACGGCCAGCATCGACACCCCGGATCTCGCGCAGCCGTCCTGGTATCGCTTCGCCATCGGCGGTTTCGAGGCCACGGTCCTGTCGGACGGGATACTGAACATCGGGTCGGCAGCCGACAACTTCCCGCAGGCGGACGCGGCCGCGCTGGAGGGCGTGCTGTCGGATGCCTTTCTGCCGGTCGACCCGGTGCTGCTGGAACAGAACGCGCTGATCCTGAAGGCGGGCGACCGGCTGGTGCTGTTCGATACGGGCACTGGCGGTGCCCCGATACTCGGCGATGCACATGGGCGGCTCATGCACAACATCCGCGCTGCCGGCTTCGATCCAGCCGCGTTCACCGACATCCTGCTGACCCATGCGCACCCGGATCACTGCTTCGGCCTGATCGACGCCGACGGCACGCCGAATTTCCCCAATGCGGCCGTGCATCTGTCGCAGGCGGATTTCGAGTTCTGGACCAACGAGGAGATGCTCGGCGCCGGGGGGCTGGCCGGGGTGATCGTCGCGGGAGCCCGGCGCAACCTGCTGCCGCTGCGCGACCGCATCGCCTTTGTCGAGGACGAGCAGGAGGTGCTGCCCGGCATCACCGCGATGGCCACCCCCGGGCATACGGTGGGCCATATCTGTTTCCTCGTCGCCTCCGGCGATGCAACCTGCTTCGTGATCGGCGATGCGGCGCATCA
>SKUV01000396.1 GCA_007129775.1 Paracoccaceae bacterium
CCCGGCGTCGCCGCCGGGGTCATCGCCGACGGTGTGCATGTGGCGCCCGAGGCGCTGCGCATCGCGCTGGCGGCGAAACGCGCGACCGAGGCGCGCGGCGCCGGGGCGGAAGGTGCGGGCGCGGGCCTCTTTCTCGTGACCGATGCCATGGCCGTGGCCGGCAGCGATCTGACGGAATTCAGCCATCAGGGCCGGCGCATCCTGCGCCGCGACGGCCGGCTGACCCTGCCCGACGGCACCCTGGCCGGGGCCGATTGCACCCTGCCCGGCGCGGTGGCACATCTGGTAGGCCTCGGCCTCGGGCTGGCCGAGGCGCTGGCCATGGCCACCGCCCGGCCCGCCCGGCTGGTCGGTGCGGCTGACCGAGGCCATCTGCGCCCCGGCGCGCGGGCCGATCTGGTCCATCTCGACCCGGGGCTCGCGCTTTCCGGGGTCTGGCGCGACGGGGCCCGGCTGGTCTGAACGGCAGGGACAGGCGCCCTCGTCGGGTCACCCCCCCGGAACAAGCGCCGGAACAAGCGCCGGAACAAGCTCCGGAACAAGCTCCGGGCAAGCTCCGGGCAAGATCCGGGCAAGCTCCGGGAACTGAATCCGCCCTGCGACGTTTCACAAAGGCATGTGTTGCGCGTGAGGCCGCATCTTGCAACGATGGGCCGGCAGGTTGCCGGCCGGGCGGCCTTGCAGGGCACTGACGCCGGATCGGGGGGAATGACGATGCAATCCAGATGGCTTCTGTCCATGGCGCTGCCGCTGCTGGCGCTGCCGGGGCTTGCGCAGCCGGCAGGGGCCGGAGGGCTTGCTCTGATCATCGCCAACGAAGGTCATGCGCATCTGGACGACAACGATGCCGCCGGCATCCTGCTGTCGCTGGAGGCCGATCTGGCCGCCGCGGGCTTCGAGGTCGAGATGGCGGCCGATGCCACGGCCGGCACGCTGCTGGAACTTCTGTCCGGCGCCGCCGAACGGCTGGAGGAGGAACAGCTGGAGCGGATCGTCATCCTCCATGGCGGCTATGCGGTGCACGGCGCCGGCGGCAACTGGCTGCTGGGCAGCGACGCCCGGCGCCCGACGCTGGCCAATGTGGATGCAGGCTCGGTCCGGCTGGATACGTTGCTGACCGTTGCGGGGCTGGTGCAAGGCGGGGCGCTGGTGGCGCTGGCCGATCTGGGCCTACCCGAGCGACCCGCGGCCGGGCTGAGCGCGGGGCTGCCCGATGCCGTCACCGTGCCGCAGGGGGTGAGCCTTCTGCGCGGCGATCCGGCGGATTACCCCGCCTTCTTCGCCGCACTGCTGGAGCCGGGCACGACCCTGCGCGCGGCCGCCACAGAGCTTGAATCGCTGCGCATCGACGGCTTCGACCCGCCCTATCTGCCCTTCCTTCCGGCCCCGCTTGCCGAGGTCGATCCGGACGCGGAACCGGAGGCGCCCGAGGCCGACCCGGACCTCGCCGCATGGGAGGCGGCCGAGGCTGAGGACAGCGCCGAGGCTTATCGCGGCTATCTCGCCGCCTATCCCGAGGGCGCGTTCACCGAGGCCGCCCGCGCCGCGATTGACCGGCTGGAGCCCGACCCGGAGGCGGTGGAGGCGGCGCTGGGCCTGAGCCGCGATGCGCGGCGCGCGATTCAGCGAGACCTGACCGAGCTTGGCCAGAACACCCGCGGTATCGACGGCATCTTCGGCCCCGGCACCCGCAACGCGATCCGCCAATGGCAGGCCGGCGCCGGCCTGCCGGAGACGGGGTTTCTTGACGCCACCCAGATCGCGCTCCTGGCCGACGCGGCCGCCGAATCGGTCGCCGCGCGCGAACGGGCCGACCGCGCCTTCTGGACCGCCACGGGCGAGGCCGGCGACGAGGCCGGGCTGCGCGCCTATCTCGCACGCTATCCGCAAGGGCTTTTCGCCGATGTGGCCCGTGCCCGCATCGCAGCCATCGAAGAGGCGCGCGAGCAGGAGCGCGCCGAGGCCGAGCGTCGCCGCGACCGCGCCGCATGGGACACCGCGTCGCGCCGCGACACGACGCAGGCCTACCGCGCCTATCTGGCGGAGTTTCCGCGCGGCGAGTTCGCCGCGCTCGCGCAGGACCGTATCGACGCGATCGAGCGGCCCGCGCGGGACGAACGCGCATGGCAGACCGCCCGTGCCGAGGACAGCATCGCCGCCTATCGCGCCTATCTGGCCGACTTCCCCGACGGCGCCCATGCCGCGCGGGCCCGCGCCCGGATCGCCGCGCTGGAAGAGGCCGCCGGCGGGCCCGAGGCCGAGGCATGGGCAAGGGCGGAACAGCAGGACACGGCCGACGCCTATCGCGCCTATCTCGAACGCCACCCCGAGGGGCCCAATGCCGAGACGGCCCGCGCGCGCATCGCGCAGATCGAGGCGCGGGCGAACGAGTCCGATCTCGGGCTGCCGGGCATCGCAAGGGTGCTGATCCAGCAGCGGCTGGCCGCCGAGGGGTTCGACCCCGGCCGCACTGACGGGCAGTTCACCGACCGCACCCGCAGCGCCATCGCCGCCTTTCAGGAGGCCCGCGGCCTGCCCTCAACCGGCTATGTGGACCAGCGCACCCTCGTCGCGCTCGCCGTCCCGTTCTGAACGGGGGCCGACCGGACCGGCGCAGCCTCCGAAAGCTTCACAAAGGCCCGTTTCCGCCCGCCCGGTGAATAGCCGCGCAGGCGGCCCGGGCAGCGGCTTGCCGCCCGACCGGCCAACCGCCCGGGCGAGGCTCCGTGCGCCGCGCGAGGTCGTCCGGACTTGGCCGGGAAAAACGCCAGCCTTGGGCGTAGCGGGCGGGTATCCGCGGCCATTCCCGGCCCTCGGGTGGCGCTTCGGTTCGAGTTTGGAAAACGGGACTGGCGGCGAGGGCTATTCCGTCGATCTGCCGCCGTCCGGGGCGCGGGCAACGTGGTCGCGGGCGACGGACATGGATTTCAGGATCGCATGGACCGTATCGCCGGGCCGCAGTTCCAGTTGATCGGCGGCGCGCCGGGTGATGCGGGCGAGGATTTCATGCCCGCCCACCGCCACATGCACCACCACCCCCGGCCCCTGGCCGGGCGCGATCCGGGTGATCCGGCCTTCAAGGATGTTCTGCGCCGACAGCCCCTCGGGACGGTCGCGCGACAGGATCACGTCATGGGCCATGATCCGCACCCGCACGCGGGTTCCCGGCTCGCCCGCGACCGTGGGCAGAAAGAGCGGCCCAGTGGGCGCGTCGAGCCGGCTCAGACCATCGGGCAGATGCTCTGCCACGGTGGCGGGCAGCATCACCGCCAGTTCCCGGATACCCATGGCGCGCAAGGCCTCGGCATCGGCCATCACCTCGGCCGTGGTGCCTGCGCGCACCACGGCGCCCTGGGCGATCACCACCATGCGGTCGGCCAGAAGCTGCGCCTCGTTCACGTCATGGGTGACGAGCACCACAGGCATCTTAAGGTGGGCGCGCAGCGCGATGATCTCGGCATGGAGCCGCTCGCGCGTGGCCCGGTCCACCGCCGAGAACGGCTCGTCGAGCAAAAGCGCCTGCGGGCGCCGGGCCAGCGCGCGGGCCAGCGCCACGCGCTGCTGCTGGCCGCCGGACAATTGCGCGGGCCTGCGCCCGCCCAGCCCGTGCAGATTGACCAGATCGAGGATGCGCGCGGCCTCGGCCGCGTCAGCCCGCTCCATCGCGGCCATGACATTCTGCGTCGCATTCATATGCGGAAAGAGCGCATAGGTCTGAAACACCAGCCCCACGCGGCGGCGGTGGGCGGGCAGGTTGACCCGCGCGGCGGTGTCGAGCCATGCGCGCCCTGCCACCCGCACGCGCGCCTGCGCCGGCGTCCAGAGCCCTGCGATGGTGCGCAGAAGCGTGGTCTTGCCCGAGCCCGAATGCCCCACCAGCGCCAGCAACTCCCCCGGCTCCACCCGGAAATCGACATGGAGCGGAATGGGCGCCTCGGCACGCGCCATCACCTCCAGCGCCATCAGGACAGCCTTCGGCCGACGCGGGCCGACAGCGCGAAGGTGACGGCGATGGTGAAAAGCGATATCGCCACCAGCACCGCCGACATCACCGCGGCGGCCTCGGTATCGAAGGCCTGCACCCGGTCATAGATGGCGATCGCGATGGTGCGGGTTTCGCCCGGGATCGACCCGCCGACCATCAGCACGATGCCGAATTCGCCCAGCGTATGGGCGAAACTCAGCACCATCGCGGTGACCACCCCGGGCCATGCCAGCGGCAGTTCCACCTTCCACAGCGCCCGCCACGGCGACATTCCGCAACAGGCGGCGGCCTCGCGCACTTCTGCCGGGATCGCCTGAAACCCGCGCTGGGCGGGCAGGACGGCGAAGGGCAGGTTGAAGAGCAGCGAGGCCAGCACCAGCCCCTCGAAGGAAAACACAAGCTGCTGGCCGAAGAGGCCGGCCCATGCCTGCCCCACTGGCGAATTGCGCCCGAAAGTCACCAGAAGGTAGAACCCCAGCACCGTGGGCGGCAGAACGAGCGGCAGCATCACCAGCGCCTCGATCAAGGCCTTGCCGCGGAACTGCCGGTAGGCAAGGAACCGGCCCAGCAGGATCGACACCGGCAGCAGGATCGCCACCGTCCATGCCGCAAGCCTGAGCGACAGCTCCAGCGCGGTCCAGTCCACGCCCTATTCCCCCGGCAGCGCGAAGCCGTAGCGCGCCATGATCGCGCGTGCCCCGGGCTGCATCATGTAGCCATAGAATGCCTCGGCCACGGGGCCTGCATCGTTCAGCAGCGCCATGCGCTGGCGCAGCGGCGCGTGCCAATCCTCGGGGATCAGTGCATGGCTGCCGCGGCCGCCGACCTGCGGGGCCAGCGCCAGCGACCAGGCGATGATCCCGCCCTCGGCATTGCCCGACAGCGCGAAGGCAGCGGCCTGGCTGACATTCTCGCCCAGCACCAGAAACGGCTGCAGATCGTCCCAGAGGCCCGCGGTGATCAGCGCCTCGCGCGCACGCATCCCGTAAGGGGCATGTTCGGGATTGGCGATGGCGAAGCGCGAGATGCGGCCCTCGGCCAGCAATGCGGCAAGATCGTCGAGGCCCGGGTCGGGCGTCAGCGCCGAGCCGTGCGGAACCATGATCACCAGCCGCCCGATGGCGTAAAGCGTGCCTTCATCGCGCGTCAGGCCCTCGGCGTGCAGATCGGCGATGAACTGCTCGTCGGCGGCCATGAAGATCTCGAAGGGGGCGCCTTCGCGGATCTGGCGGGCGAAATTGCCGGTGGAGCCCATCGACAGCCGCACCCGCATCCCGGTTTCGGCCTCGAAAGCCGCCGCGATCTCTTCGACCGCGAATTGCAGATCCGATGCCGCGGCCACGACCGGCGCGGCCTGTTGTGCCGAAGGGGCAGAGGCGGACAGGATCAGCGCGGCCAAGGCCCCGATGATGTGCCGACGGCTGGATTGTGACGACATGCCCGGCTCCCGCGATGTGTTTGCACGAACATATCGCCGATGCCGGGCGCTGCCCACAAGCTTTTTCTGCGCTTGGCCTTTTCCGCGCCGGAAGGAAGGCGCCGGCCTTCAGTTGCCGAGAATGCCGGGCAGGCGCAGTCCGTGCGCCTTGGCGCAGTCCAGCGCGGCGTCATAGCCCGCATCGGCATGGCGCCAGACGCCCGATGCCGGGTCGTTCCACAGCACCCGCTCCAGCCGCCGCGCGGCCTCGGGCGTGCCATCGGCCACGATCACCATGCCGGCGTGCTGCGAAAAGCCCATGCCGACCCCCCCGCCATGGTGCAGGCTGACCCATGTGGCGCCCGAGGCGGTGTTGATCAGCGCATTCAGAAGCGGCCAGTCCGACACCGCGTCGGAGCCGTCCAGCATGGCTTCCGTCTCGCGGTTGGGGCTGGCGACGGAGCCACTGTCCAGATGGTCGCGCCCGATGACGATGGGGGCTTTCAACGCGCCCGAGGCCACCATCTCGTTGAACCGCAGCCCGGCGCGGTGCCGGTCGCCAAGGCCCAGCCAGCAGATCCGCGCGGGCAGGCCCTGAAAGGCGATGCGTTCGCGCGCCATGTCGAGCCAGCGGTGCAGGTGCTCGTTTTCGGGGAACAACTCGCGCATGGCCGCATCGGTGCGATAGATGTCCTCGGGGTCGCCCGAGAGCGCGCACCAGCGGAACGGGCCGATGCCCTTGCAAAAAAGCGGTCGGATATAGGCGGGCACGAAACCGGGGAAGGCAAAGGCGTTCTCCAGCCCTTCCTCCTTTGCGACCTGCCGGATGTTGTTGCCGTAATCCAGCGTCGGCACGCCCGCATTCCAGAAATCGACCATCGCCGCGACATGGGTCTTCATCGAGGCGCGCGCAGCCTTTTCCACGGCCTTGGGGTCGCTTTCCTGCTTCTCGCGCCATTCCGCCACGTTCCAGCCCAGCGGCAGATAGCCATGGACCGGGTCATGGGCGCTGGTCTGGTCGGTGACGATATCGGGGCGGACACCGCGCCGGTAGATTTCGGGGAAGACCTCGGCGGCATTGCCGATCAGCGCCACCGATTTCGCCTCTCCGGCCTTGGTCCAGCGGGCGATGATCTCCAGCGCCTCGTCCAGATCATGGGTCTTTTCGTCGCAATAGCGGGTGCGGATGCGGAAATCGGCGCGGGTCTCGTCGCATTCCACGGCCAGACAGCAGGCCCCGGCCATGACGGCCGCCAGCGGCTGCGCGCCGCCCATGCCGCCCAGACCGGCGGTCAGGATCCAGCGCCCGCGCAGATTGCCCTCGTAATGCTGGCGGCCCGCTTCGGCGAAGGTCTCGTAGGTGCCCTGCACGATGCCCTGCGTGCCGATGTAGATCCAGCTACCGGCGGTCATCTGGCCATACATCATCAGGCCGCGGCGATCGAGGTCGTTGAAATGCTCCCAAGTCGCCCAATGCGGCACGAGGTTGGAATTCGCGATCAGCACGCGCGGGGCGTCGCTGTGCGTGCGGATGATGGCCACGGGCTTGCCCGATTGCACGATCAGCGTCTCGTCACCCTCCAGATCCTGCAGCCCGGCGACGATCCGGTCGAAATCATCCCATGTGCGCGCGGCCCGTCCGATGCCGCCATAGACCACCAGTTGATGGGGGTTTTCGGCCACGTCCGGGTGCAGGTTGTTCATCAGCATCCGCATGGCGGCCTCGGTCTGCCAGCTTTTCGCGGTGATCTCGGGGCCGGTGGGGGGGCAGATGTCGCGCAGGTTGTGGCGGGGGTTGGTCATGCCGGGCCTCTCAGACTTGGGGCAAGGGTTTCGAGCGCCTGCAGGATGGCGCGCAGATGGGGGCGCAGGCGTTCGGCCCGGGCCTCGTCATAGGCGAAGGGCGGCGCCTCGGTGGCCAGATGGGTGGCCTGCGCCAGTTCCATCTGGATGGCGTGAGTGCCCTCCGCCGGGCGGCCGTGGTGGCGGGTCGTCCAGCCCCCCTTGAAACGGCCGTTCAGAACCGAGCTGTAGCCCGTGGCCCGGGCGCAGATTTCGGCCACCGCCGCCTCGATCTGCGGCGCACAGGTGGTCCCGCCATTGGTGCCGATGTTGAAATCCGGCAGGCGTCCGTCGAACAGGAACGGGATTTCGCTGCGGATCGAATGGCAATCGTAAAGGATGGCCACGCCGTGCCGCGCCCGCACCCGCGCCAGTTCAGCGGCCAACGCCGCGTGATAGGGCGCGTGGCAGCCCGCGCCCCGGGCCTCGATTTCCGCCGCGTCGGGCGGGTCGGTCCAGATCGGTTCGCCCTCGAAATCGGTGACCGGCACCAGCCCGGTGGTGTTCTGCCCGGGATAGAGGCTTTCGCCCGTCGGCGCGCGGTTCGCGTCGATCAGATAACGGTGAAAGGTGGCGCGCACGGTCGTCGCGCCGGGCAAGAGCCCGGCATAGAGCCGGTCCACATGCCAGTCGGTATCGGCGAGCATCTGCCCGCGCGGGGTCAGGCGCGCAAAGACGTCGCCCGGCAGCCATGTGCCGGTATGGGGCAGGCCCAGAACCACGGGGCCGTCGCCGCGCACCACCTCGACCGGGGTCATGGCGCGCCCTCCATCAGCGCCGCGACATCGCAGGCCGCCGCCACCTGCCCATCGCGCACCAGCGCGGCGGCGCGGGTCAGATCACCGGCCAAGAGCCTGTCCTCGGCCAGCGCCGGCACGGCGGCGCGGGTCACCGCCAGCAGCCGCTGCAGAGCCGGCGAGGTCGCGAGCGGGGCGCGAAACTCCACCCCCTGCGCGGCGCACAGCAGCTCCACCCCGAGGATCACGCCCAGATTGTCGTTCATCCGCGCCAGCCGCCGCGCGCCATGGGCGGCCATGGACACGTGATCCTCCTGATTGGCCGAAGTGGGGGTGGAATCGGTCGAACAGGGGTTGGCCAGATGCTTGTTCTCGCTCATCAGCGCGGCCGATGTCACCTCGGCGATCATCAGCCCCGAATTCAGCCCCGGATCGGGGGTCAGGAAGGGCGGCAGATCGAAGCTCAGCGTCGGGTCCACCATCAGCGCCACGCGACGCTGGGCGATGGCGCCCACCTCGGCCAGCGCCAGCGCGATCTGGTCGGCAGCAAAGGCCACCGGCTCGGCATGGAAATTCCCGCCCGACACGATCTCGCCCGTATCGACCAGCACCAGCGGGTTGTCGGAAACCGCATTGGCCTCCACCTCCAGCACCTGCCCGGCCTGACGCATCAGGTCGAGCGCGGCGCCGGTCACCTGCGGCTGGCAGCGGATGCAATAGGGGTCCTGCACGCGGCTGTCGCTGTCGCGGTGGCTTTCGCGGATCTCGGACCCGGCCATGATCGCGCGCATGGCGCGGGCCACGTCGATCTGCCCGCGGTGGCCGCGCAGGGCGTGCAGCGCCGGTTGCAGCGGCGCGGTGGAGCCCATGATCGCATCTGTGGACAGGCACGACACCGCAACCGCACCGGCCAGGTTGCGCATCCCCTCGAACCACCCCGCCAGCGCGCAGGCGGTGGAAAACTGGGTGCCGTTGATCAGCCCCAGCCCCTCTTTCGGGCCCAGCACCACGGGAGCGAGCCCCGCGCGCGCCAGCGCCTGCGCGGCCGCCATCCGTTCGCCGGCGAAATTGGCCTCGCCCTCGCCGATCATGCAGGCCGCCATATGCGCCAGCGGCGCCAGATCGCCCGAGGCCCCGACCGAGCCCTGCACCGGGATCACAGGGGTCACCCCTCGCGCCAGCATCTCCTCCATCAGCGCGACCGTCTCCCACCGCAGCCCCGAGGCCCCGCGCCCCACCGAGAGGAGCTTGAGCACGATCATCAGCCGGGTTGTGGGGATGTCGAGCGCCTCGCCCACGCCGCAGCAATGGCTCAGCACCAGATTACGCTGCAGCCGCGCCGTATCGCCGGGCGCGATCCGGACCGAGGCGAGCTTGCCGAAGCCGGTGTTGACGCCATAGATCGCCGCATCCCCCGCCGCGGCATCGGCCACGATCTGCGCGGCGCGCTCGATGGCAGGGCGCGCGGCGTTCTCCAGCCGCACGGGCAGGCCGTCGCGCCAGATCGCCTCCAGTTGCGCCAGCGTCGCGGCGCCGGGGGTCAGGGTCACGCTCATAACTCGCCTCCGAAGACGCGTTTCCACAGGGGGTTGAAGCCGATGCGATAGGTCAGTTCGGCCGGATGCTCCGCATCCCAGATCGCCAGATCGGAGCGCGCGCCCTCGGCGATGACGCCCCTGTCCGCGAGCCCCAGCGCGCGCGCCGCGTGCCGCGTGACCCCGGCAAGGCATTCCTCGGGCGTCAGGCGAAAGAGCGTGGCGCCCATGTTCATCGCCAGCAAAAGCGAGGTCATGGGCGAGGACCCCGGGTTGCAATCGGTGGCCAGCGCCATCGGCACCCCATGGGCCCGGAACGCCGCGATCGGCGGGGCCTGGGTTTCGCGCAGGGTGTAGAAGGCACCGGGCAGGATGACCGCGACACTGCCCGCCGCCGCCATGGCCCGGGCATCGGCCTCGGTGGCGTATTCCAGATGATCCGCCGACAGCGCGCCGAACCGCGCCGCCAGTTGCGCCCCGCCCAGATGGCTGAGTTGCTCGGCATGGAGCTTCACCGGAAGGCCCAGCGCCCGGGCGTGGGTGAAGACCCGTTCGATCTGGTCGGGGGTAAAGGCGATCCCTTCGCAAAACCCGTCCACCGCATCGACCAGACCCTCGGCATGGGCGGCGGTCAGCGCGGGCAGGCAGACCTCGTCGATATAGGTGTCGGGGCCGTCGGCTTCGGGCGGCACCGCATGGGCGCCGAGGAAGCTGGTGCGCAGTGTCACCGCGCGCGCATGCCCGATGGCGCGGGCCGCGCGCAGCATCCGGGCTTCGGTCTCGATGTCGAGGCCATAGCCGGATTTCACCTCCAGCGTCGTCACCCCTTCGGCGATCAGCGCATCGACCCGGGGCAAGGCGGACTGCACCAGCGCCTCGAGGTGCGCCGCCCGGGTCTGGGCCACGGTGGCGGCGATGCCGCCGCCGGCGCGCGAGATCTCGGCATAGCTCGCGCCCTGCAGGCGCAATTCGAATTCCCGCGCGCGATTGCCGCCGTGCACGATATGGGTATGGCAGTCGATCAGCCCGGGGGTGACGAGCCGGCCACCCAGATCATGCGCTGCGCCGCCGCCGCGCCACGCCTGCGGCACCGACTGCGCCGGTCCGACCCATGCGATCCGCTCCCCGTCGAGCGCAATCGCCCCGTCGGGGATCAGGCCGTAAGGCCCCTCGGCCTGCATTGTGGCGATCTTTGCGTTGGTCAGAAGCATCTGTCACCTTGAGTAACGCTGTCTTATCATGTTTATGTATGCACATAATAGCGAGTCAACGGATGAATCACGCTGCGACGATCTGGGCCGAACAGGCATTGCTGCCCGAAGGCTGGGCATCGGATGTGTTGCTGACGATCGCGCCCGAGGGCCGGATCGGGGCGGTTTCGCGGGACGTGCCGCGCGCGCAGGCCCTGCAGGCAGGGGCGGAGGCGGCGGGGATCCTGCTGCCCGCGCCGGTCAATGCCCATAGCCATGCCTTTCAGCGCGCCATGGCCGGGCTGACCGAGGCGCGCGGCCCCGACCCGCAGGACAGTTTCTGGACATGGCGGCAGTTGATGTTCCGCTTTCTGGACCGTCTGACGCCCGAGCATGTGGCCGCCATCGCCGCGCTGGTGCAGATGGAGATGCTGGAGGCCGGCTATGGCGCCAGTGTGGAGTTTCACTACCTCCATCACCAGCCGGGCGGCGCGCCCTATGCCGATCCGGCCGAAATGTCCGCCCGCATCGTCGAGGCCGCAGCACAGACCGGGATCGGGCTGACGCTTCTGCCGGTGCAGTATCAGTTCGGCGGGCTGGACGGCCGGCCACTGGGCCCAGGGCAGGCCCGCTTCGGCACCGACCCGGAGGCATTCGCGCGGCTTTACAAGGCTGCCGCCCGGGCCCTTAACCCCCTGCCCGGCGATTGCCGCATGGGCGTGGCCCCCCACAGCCTGCGCGCCGTCGCCCCCGGGGCGTTGCCCGCCATCGCCGCGCTGACCGACGGGCCGGTGCATATGCATCTGGCCGAACAGCAGGCCGAGGTGGCCGAGGTCGAGGCCGCGCTGGGCCGCCGCCCGGTGGAATGGGTGCTGGAGAACATGGCCCCCGATCCGCGCATGTGCTTCATCCACTGCACCCAGATGCTGCCCCACGAGACCGAGGCGCTGGCGCGCAGCGGCGCGGTCGCGGGGCTCTGCCCGATCACCGAATCGAGCCTTGGCGACGGCATCTTTGACGCGCTGCGCTGGCTTTCGTCGGGCGGGCGATTTGCCATCGGGTCGGATTCCAACATCTGCATCGCGCTGGCCGAGGAATTGCGCACGCTGGAATATTCCCAGCGCCTGCGCGACCGCGCCCGCGCGGTGCTGGCCACGCCGGAGGAATCGACGGGGCGGCGGCTTTACGCCGCCGCCGTGGCGGGGGGCGCGCAGGCCGCGGGGAGGGAATGCGGCGCGCTGCGCCCCGGGCTCTGGGCCGATCTGCTGGCGCTCGATACCGGCCATGTGGATCTGGCCGGGCGGCGGGGGGACACGGCGCTTGATACCTACATCTTCGCGGGCGATGACCGGATGGTGCGCTCGGTCTGGTCGGCCGGCCGGCACATGGTGCGCAACGGGCGCCATATCGGGCGCGATGCGATCATCGCCGCCTATGGCCGGGCGATGGGCGATCTGGCGGGCGCGCTATGAGCGCACCGGCCGGGCGCAAGACATGGCAGGCGGTGCAGGCGGCGGTGCGCGCGCGCATCAGCCGCCGCGACTGGAAGCCGGGCGCGCTGATCCCGCACGAGGCCGAACTTGCGCAGGAATTCGGCTGCTCGCGCGGCACGGTCAACCGCGCCCTGCGCGGTCTGGCCGAGGACGGGCTGCTGGAGCGGCGGCGCCGCGCCGGCACCCGCGTCGCCCTGAACCCGCAGCGCCGCGCGGCCTTCGCCATCCCGCTCATCCGCGACGAGATCGAGGGAAAGGGCCAGCAATTCGCCGCCCGCATCCTGACGCGCGAGATGCGCCGTCCGCCGCCCGATGTGCAGGCACGGCTGCGGGTTGCGGGAGCAGCGCCGATCCTGTGGCTGGAGACGCTCTATACCGCCGACGGCGCGCCCTATGTCTTCGAGGCCCGCTGGATCAACACCCATGCCGTGCCAAGGGCGCTGGACGCGGATTTCACCGTAATCAGTCCGAACGAATGGCTGGTGCGCGAAGTGCCCTTCGATTCCGGCGATTTCACAGTCTCGGCCATGGCGGCGGATGGGCGCTCAGCGGCGGTTCTGGGCTGCGCGGAAGGCGCGGGGCTTCTGGTGCTCGACCGTCGCACCCAGCATGGCGCGCAGATCATCACCTCTGTCCGGCTGGTCTTTCATCCCGGCTACCGGATGCACACCCGGTCCTGACCGACCCGGAGCCTGTGTGGCACGACATCGCACGTGCCGCGACGGAAGCACCGCGCGGGCCCGCACCGCGCCGGTCGGCCCCCATCGCCCGCCATCGCCCCCATGGCCGCGGTCGGATTTGCCTCATGCTGTCCCGAAATCACCAAAAAACGTCTGGTCAGTGCCCCATTGCCGCCTTTTTCGGCGATGAAGCTCGGCGCAAGGAAAGA
This sequence comes from Paracoccaceae bacterium, assembly GCA_007129775.1. GTDB lineage: Bacteria > Pseudomonadota > Alphaproteobacteria > Rhodobacterales > Rhodobacteraceae > Rhodobaculum. Next base: position 13,089 of record SKUV01000396.1, read on the forward strand.
GCCCGCCAGACCTCCCGACCAGCCGCC
>SKUV01000352.1 GCA_007129775.1 Paracoccaceae bacterium
GAGACACCCTTCGGCCCGGCGCTGGGCGTGATCACGGACCGCGGGCTGTGCGGTCTCGCCTTTGCGGCGGAACGGGGGGAGGAAGCCACCTTGGCCGACCTCGCCGCGCGCTGGCCGGCCGCGGCGCTGGCCGAGGATCAGGCCGCCGTCGCGCCGGTGATCGCCGCGGCCTTCGGCGGCGGAGACGGGGCGGGCCCGGCACTGCACCCCATCGGCGCGCCGTTCCAGATCAAGGTCTGGGAGGCGCTGCTGGCCATTCCCTCCGGCCATGTGACAACCTACGGCGATATCGCCCGTGCGGTGGGCAACCCCGCTGCCGTCCGGGCGGTGGGCAATGCGGTGGGCCGCAACCCGATCGGCTGGCTGATCCCGTGCCACCGGGCGATCCGCAAGGGCGGCGCGCTGGGCGGCTATCGCTGGGGCCTGCCCGTCAAGCGCGCCATGCTGGCATGGGAAGCCGCGCGGCTGGAGGCAGGCTGAGCGGGCCGGGCCGCACCGCCCCGCGAAAAACCCCGCCGCGGCAGTTACACCGGGCGGGGCCATGTTCAAGCGACAAGCCTGCGGCGGTTACTCTGCCACGCTCTCGAGATAGGCGAACATGTCGGCCTGATTGGAGCGCATCTGCCAGCCCATGGACCCGCGCGCCGAGGGATCGTTGAGGAAATCACGCAGGAACGCGGTGGGGTTTGTCACATAGGCGACAAAGCTCTCCTCATCCCAGACAAGCCCCGCGTCAGCCGCTGCCTGCATGGAAGGGGAATAGCGGAACCCTTCGACCGACCCGGCCGGACGCCCGATCACACCATAGAGGTTCGGCCCCGACACGCCGGCGCCCTGAATGCGGTTGCCATCATTGTCGACGATAACGTGGCAGGACTGACACTGGCGCCACTGACGCTCGCCTGCCGCGGGATCACCGGCGTGAACGGGCGCGGCGAGCAGGGCCGCGAAGGGAAGAAAGCTCAGAAAACGCATCATTCGCTCCACTGTTCTTGTGTACCGGCGGCTTCGCCGTCGCGGGTTGTCCGGGAAAGACGCCATATCACGGCCCGGCGCAATGACAAGCTTCAGCTTTTGTTGCGTCTCGCGCCACGCAGCGGCGCACGCCCGCAGGCGCCATCCTCCCGACCCAGCGACGTAACCCGGCCGACGGCGAAATCAATAGCGAAAAGCGCGCGGCCTAGGCCACGGCATGCGCCAGAGCGCATTGCTTCCACAAGGCCCCGAGCGCGCCCACCATATGATCGATATCGGCATCCGTATGCAGCGGCGACGGCGTGATGCGCAGCCGCTCGGTGCCCTTGGGCACCGTGGGATAATTGATCGGCTGCACGTAGATGCCGTAGCTGTCCATCAGGATGTCCGAAATCTGGCGGCATTTCACCGGATCGCCGATCATCACCGGGATGATGTGGCTCGGGTTCGGCAGATGCGGAATGCCCAGCGCGTCGAGCTTGGCGCGCACCTTCGCCACCTGCCGGCGCTGCAGCATGCGTTCGGCATCCGAAGTCTTCAGATGCCGGATCGACGCGGTGGCGGCCGCCGCGACCGCCGGCGGGAGCGCGGTGGTGAAGATGAAGCCGCTGGCGAAGGAGCGGACGAAATCCACCAGAGGCTCGGAGCCGGTGATATAGCCGCCGACCACGCCGAAGGCCTTGCCCAGCGTGCCCTCGATCAGGGTGATGCGGTCCATCAGCCCTTCCTGCTCGGCCACGCCGCCGCCGCGCGGGCCATAGAGCCCGACGCCATGCACCTCGTCCAGATAGGTCATCGCGCCGTGTTTTTCGGCCACCTCGACGATCTCGCGGATGGGCGCGATATCGCCATCCATGGAATAGACCGACTCGAAGGCCACGATCTTGGGCCGTTCGGCGGGGATCGCGGCCAGCTTGCGATCAAGGTCTTCGGGGTCGTTGTGGCGCCAGATCACCTTGTCAGCGCGGCTGTGGCGGATGCCCTCGATCATGCTGGCGTGGTTGAAGGCGTCCGACAGGATCACCGCGCCGGGCAGCCGTGCGCCGAGCGTGCTGAGCGCGGCCCAGTTCGACACATAGCCCGAGGTGAACAGAAGCGCGGCCTCCTTGCCGTGCAGATCGGCAAGCTCCTCTTCCAGTTCGCGGTGCAGGATATTGGTTCCCGAGATGTTGCGAGTCCCGCCGGCACCGGCGCCGCAGCGATCGATGCCGTCCTTCATGGCGCCGGTCACGGCCGGGTGCTGGCCCATTCCCAGATAATCGTTGGAGCACCAGACCGTGATCTCGGGCGCGCCGGTGCCGTGATTGGCAGCGCGCGGGAACTGGCCGCATCGCCGCTCGAGTTCGGCAAAGATCCGGTAGTTGCCTTCGGATTTGAGCGTATCGATCTGTTTGCGGAACAGGGAGTCATAATCCATGGGCATCCTCGCTTGTCTTAATGTCGCTTCGTTGCGGTCGCGGCGCCGGCAGCATCCAGCGCCACAGCTTTTCGTCGGGCAGGGGCAGCACCATAAGCCAATGTTCCAGCGCGGCCAGCGCCGTGAGCGCGGCCAGCAACGCATAGCCCGCAGTTTCGGCCGGAGAGTTAGCACCGGCAAGCCGTTCCAGCCAGAACCATGTTGCCGCAGTCAGCCCGGTGATCGAGATCGGAAACACCCAGTTCAGACGGGCGATCCGGAAATGGCTGGGCAGGTGCGACAGAGGCGTGGGCAGGAATTCGACGTTGATCTTGCGCACGCCGTAAAAGAGATTGAGCTTGGCCGAGATACGCGCCGCAAACAGAAGCGCGAAGGTGAAGAACCCGAAGGGATTCGCCGCGCCCCAGGCCAGAAGGCCCATTGCCACGACCAGCCCCGCCAGCAGCATCTCGTGATAGGCGATGGTGCCCCATGCACGGATGAAGCGTTCCCATTCCGGCACTTCCGGCGGGCAGGGCTGTGCCACCGGCCCGGTGATCACACCGGTAAGAAAGGCCAGTTCCACCCAGCCCCAGACTGCCAGCGCCGACAGGAAGGCCACATAGACACCGGTAGTGCTGGCCTCGCCCAGCGACCACCAGAACCCGCCAAGACCGGCCACGAACAGTGGCAGGCCGAGCGCCACCGCGCGCAGATGCGCGCGGCGGCCGAACCGGTCGGCATGTTTGACCGCACAGAGGATCGCGCCGGTGGAAAACCACCAGATGAACAGCGCGAAACCTGCGGCAGCCCAACCCATCGACATCAGTACGCGGGCTCCAGCCGGGGGTTTTCGGGCACAGCGTTCTTCTTGACCGGGATCAGGTAGAGCCCGGCAAAGGCCAACCCGGCGCGCGCGCCGGCGGCGGTCTTGCCGATCCAGCCGCCGAGACCGCCCCGGGACTTGGCTTCGGCCATGTCGCCCATCGCGGCGCGCAGCTTCACGAGGCCCCGTTCCCAGCGCGGATTGTCGAGGTCGATCTCGATCGGAAAGACCTGCCGCGAGATCTCGGAGGTCTTGCGCAGCACCTCGCGGTCATACCAGTCGATATCGATCCCCAGCGCGTCGTGAAACGCCGGGCGGGCATGGTCGCGAACGCACATGACGCTGAAGACGGCCACGAGGAAGAACCGGATCCAGAGCTTGTTGACGAAGCTTTGCGTTAGTTTCGGATCGGTCTTCATCAGCAGCGCGAAGGCCTCGCCGTGGCTGAACTCGTCGTTGCACCACTGGCGAAACCACTTGAAGATCGGATGGATCATGTATTGCGGGTTCGCCTCCAGATGGCGGTAGATTGTGATATACCGCGCATAGCCGATCTTTTCCGACAGATAAGTGGCGTAGTAGATGAACTTGGGCCGGAAATAGGTGTATTTCTTGGCCTTCGTCAGAAAGCCGAGATTCACCGCAATCCCCGCCTCGCGCAGCGCGTCGTTGATGAAGCCCGCATGCCGCGCCTCGTCGCGCGCCATGTAGTTGAACAACTCGCAGATGTCGGGGTTGTTGCCGCGCCGCTTCATCTCCTTGTAGAGAACGCAGCCCGAGAATTCGGCCGTCAGCGACGAAACGAGGAAATCCACAAGCTCTTTCTTCAGTTCGGGATCCATGTTGTCCCAGTCGGGGGTGTCCCAATCCTCGGTCTTCTTGAAATGGGACTTGTTGGGATCGCTTTTCATCTGCGCGATGAGCTTGTCCCATTCCGCGCGCACCGGGGTCACGTCGATGCGGTCAAGCTCGTCGAAATCGGTGGTGTAGAAGCGCGGATCAAGCAGCGTGGTCTCGCTGGCGCGGGCGGTGGTGTCGTTGACCGGCTTGGCGGTGTTCAGATCGGCACGGGCGTTCATAGCACTGCCTCCTCGGAAAAGGAAAATTCACACAATTCCATCACTTCCAGATCGCCGGTCAGGCGGGTCCAGCCGCGTTCCAGAAGGCTGGCGCGCGTGATCGTCGCGGTGCGTTCCTCGATCACGACCTCGCCGTAGGGGGCCATGACCGGGCTGCCGTGCACCAGCACCTCATCGCCCGGGTGAACCACGGCCCCGTTGTTGAAGCGCACATGCGCGTGCAGGCTTTCGAACCTGTGCGAGACCTCGACGGTGCAGGGCGCCGTCTCCTTCTCTCTCGTGAAGATTCCCATTTTTCAGTTCCCCGTTTTTTTGGTCGTCAGTCGTCAAATCGCGCCGTCAGTTGCCAGCGGCTTGTGCCCGGGGCTCCTCCAGCAAGCCCAGGAAAATGCGGTAGTTGTCGATGCCGAAGCCGATCAGTTCGGCCCGCCAACCGGTGAAATCGTCCCGCAGGCCGAGGCGATTGTCCTCGAACAGGATCAGGTTGACGGGCAGATCGCCATTGACCTTGTGCTTGGCGCGCTCGCGCTGGAGCACCCGCCAGACCCCGGCGACAAAGCCGCCCTGATCGTCCGGGAAATCGGCCAGAAGCCGGCCGTCGGTGTCGAGCACAAGCGCCGCGCCCGACATGGAGCCGTGCAGGATGATCGCCCGTTCGGCGACGACCGGCGTATTTTCGGGCGGCGCCGCCACCAGCGGCCGATCGGTCAGGCGCGCATAGGCCACGATCGCCAGCGAGCAGAGCACCATGATAAACATCGCGCGCAACAACAGCGTCGGGATCATTTCCTTGTCGCGCTTGCGCAGGGCTTCGTGATCGAGCGCGCGTTTCTTTGCAACGGATACCATCGTCTCTACTCCGCCGCGACTGCGGCCTTGGGCGCCATCCGACGCACTTCGGGTTCCGCAATACGCGTCTCGGCCGCCTCGGCGAGAATACGCGCCACGCGGGCGGCATCGGGGATACAGCGCAGCGCGGGTTCCGTGCGCTTCATCCTCCACGGGCGGACATGCGGCCATGTGTTCAGATAAGACAGCCGCGTTTCCCCGGTCAGGCTAAGGGCGATGGTCCCGGTGCCACCTTGTCTCAGATCAAGGTCGGCCGATCCGATCCAGCGATAGGGCAGATTCAGCGTGATCGTCAGGGCCGCGCCGATGCGCATGGCAACCCGGCGGTTGGTGATCGTGTAGACGGTGGCCCGGGCCTGCACCCATGCGATCAGCAGAAGGATCGCGCAGGTCAGCGCACCCATCACCAGAAACGGCGAGCCGATGCGCACCGCCTCCATCACAGGCACGTGGGCGCCGGCCACGATCGCGCGCCATGCGAAGAAGACCACGAAATAGGCCGCCACCCAGTAGAGGTTGAGCGCCTCCACCGCGAGCCTCCATGTGTTCGGCCGCCCCTGCCAGAGGATGACCTCCCCTTCGGGCGGGGCTTCGGGCAGGCCCTTGACCGGCTCGAATGCAAAATCGTCGTGTGGCATAATTCCCTTCCTTCTTTTCTGGGTCGTCCGGCGCGCGCGGGTCGTTGCCCGCGCGCGGTCCTTGCCGCCGTCAGCCCAGCTGCGGGTCCTGCCGCTCCGCCGAGGCATAAAGCTTGCCGCCGGCGTAGTAGCCGCTGATCTTGTCTTCCTCGAGCAGAGTGACCACGTCGGGCGACTTGGTCTGCGGGACGTTCGCGAAATGGCGGCCGAAGATCGACTGGATCTTGACCCGGTCCTTCATGATCACCGCAAGCTGCATCGGCACCAGCCGCTTGCCGCCACCATGGTCGCCGTCAAGCTCGATCTCGAGATAACGGACAAGCTGTTCGGGCTCGTCCACCCACATGTCGCTGATCGTGCCAACGATCTCGCCGTCGCCCGCCTGCACCTCAAGGCCGCGCGGGTCGCGCCCGGCGGATACGCCGAAGCTTTCCAGCTTGCGCATCGGCTGGATCTTGGGGTGGCCCTTGCCGTCAAGTTCGGGTTCGTCGCGCCGCGGCGCCCAGGAGGCCGGGCCGACACCGTCAAGCATCGGGTCACCCGTGGGCTCCAGCGGAAAGCCGGGGCTGCCCACACGCTCCAGCGCGACCTCGCGCGCCTCGCGCTTGTAATCGGGCACCGTCACCTCGCCGCGGCCATGGGGCAGCTTGAAGGTCTTGGCCTTGGGCAGGGGCAGGTTCGAGGGCTCGGCGCCGCCGTCCTCGTTCTCGAGCGGGTAGCCCTCGCGCATGTTTTCGGTCTGCAGGTAATAGATCAGCAGTGCGAAGAAGACCCAGAACATGTATAGCGACACAAGCGCCAGGTCGAAGTTTCCGAAAAAGGCTTCTTTCATCTGCGTATCCTCCGTCAGACGGTATCAGGAAGGGAGATCGGCCAGCCCGATCCTGGCCGGTCGGCCCCCTTGGTTCGCGGTTACGTTGCTGGCGCCGAAGTGCCGCACCAGCGGCCCCAGGGCGATAAGAGTGACGAAAAGCAGCGCGATCTCGATGTGATAAACCACCGAATAGCCCGTCGCCGGCGAGTTCAGCGCCTCGCCCAGAGCGCCGGAAAGCGCCTTCATGTTGACGACGTCGCGCACGGCTCCGCCGATGAAGATCGACAGCCCCGCCCCCGTGGCCTGCGCCGCGCCCCAAGCGCCCAGCGCGAGCCCGCGACCGGCCAGCCCGCGCGCGGGCATCGCCATGGCGGCCATCAGCGTGGCCACCGCAAAGAGCCCGCCGCCAAAGCCGATCAGCACAGCCCCGGCATAAAAGAGCGGCACGGAATCGAGCGGATGGGCGAAGATCACCGCGCAGAAGGCCACGATGCCGTAAAGGATGCCGCGCGCGGCCATGCGGTAAGGGTCCATCCCCTGCGCGAGCCAGCGCGCCGCCAGCCCGAAACCCACCAGCGCACCGATCGCCCATGCCGCCGTCAGCATCGTCGTGGCCGAAACCGACAGGCCCAGAACCTCGCCGCCATAGGGTTCCAGCAGCACATCCTGCATGTTGAAGGCGAGCGCGCCCAGAAAGACCACTGCCAGCAGTCGGCCCGCCTGCCCGCCCTTGATGTAGTCGGCCCATGCATCGCGAAAGAGCGGCCGCGGCGCCTCGCGTTCCTCGCGCGACATCGGGCGCACGCCCTCCTGCTTCCACAGCGCGATGACGTTGAGCACCACGGTCATCACCGCGCAGCCCTGCACCACCTTGATCAGCAGAAGGTCGGAATAATCCAGCAAGAGCCAACCGATGATGACGGCCGAAATCCCCATGCCCAGCAGGAACATGACATAGAGGAGCGCCACCACCCGCGGGCGGGTCTCGTCGGTGGCCCGGTCGGAGGCGAGTGCGAGCCCCGCGGTCTGGGTCATGTGCAGCCCCAGCCCCGTCATCAGGAAGGCCAGCGCCACCAGAACCTCGCCCGCGAAGGGCACCTGATGGACGACATCGCCGCCCAGCACCAGCAGGGTGGAGGGCATGATCGCCAGCCCCCCGAACTGCCACAGCGTGCCGAACCACAGAAACGGTATCCGTTTCCACCCGATGGCGGAGCGGTAGGTGTCGGAGCGGAAACCGAACATCGCCCGGAACGGCGCGATCAGCACCGGCAGCGCGATCATCGACGCTACGATCACCGCAGCGACGTTCAACTCCACGATCATCACCCGGTTCAGCGTGCCCAGCAGCATCACCGTCGCCATGCCGACCGAGACCTGAAACAGCGACAGCCGCAACAGGTCGCGCATGGGAAAATCGGCGCTGGCCGCATCCGAGAACGGCAGCATCCGCAGCGAAAGCTGCATCAGGCTGCTGCCCTTCTTCCGGCTGCCGGCAGGGGTCGTCATGGCTGCAGCTCCATCGCCTGACTGATGTAGAACCCGCGCGAGACGCGGATGATGCGCGACAGATCGCCCGTCACCCCGTTCGCTCGAAGCGCCTTGGCAATCGCCGAATCGGCATGGGGGATAATGCGGGGCGAGCGGTCGGAGCGCGGAAACGCCTTGCCCGCCAGCCACATGGCCGACAGAAACGGCGTGCGCGGCGCGATCGTGAAGATGACCGCGGCGCGCGCCCGGGGAACCAACCGCCCCAGCGCCGCGCCGATATCCTCGGCGCGGTAGTGGATCAGGCTGTCCATCGCCATGATGTAGTCGAAGCCGCCATGGGCTTCGTCCAGCATGTCGCCGGTGGTATAGGTGATCCGGCCCGCCAGCGCCTCGGGCGTGCGGCGCCGGGCCACATCGAGAAGCGCGGGCGAGATATCCACGCCCACCACCTCGGCGCCGCGCTCGGCCAGCGCGACGCTCATCGGCCCCGCGCCACAGCCGGCGTCAAGCACCCGGGCGCCGCGCAGATCGTCAGGCAGGCGCGCCAGCATCGCCGCGCGCATCGCGTCACGCCCCTCGCGCACGGTCTGCCGGATGCGGCTGACCGGCGCGTCAGAGGTCAGACGTTCCCAGGTCCTGGCGGCGGTGCGGTCGAAATATTCTTCCAGCCGCGCGCGGGTGTCGGCATAGGTCTGCATCAGTCGAAGCCCAGCAATTCGAAGATGTGGCGGTCTTCCAGCGGCGCGGGCGCCAGCGGATCGGTCCCCGCCCAGAGCGTTTCGGCCAGCCGGATGTATTCGGCGCGCGCCTGCACGATGTCCTCGTCATCGGGCATCTCGAAAAGCGTCTTTTTCTTCAGGCGCGAGCGGCGGATCGAATCGAGATCGGGCATATGCGCGATCCGGGAAAAGCCCACCTCGCGGCAATAGCGATCGACCTCGTCGGTGTCCTTGGAGCGGTTGGCGATGCAACCGGCGAGCCGCACCGCATAATTCTTGGATTTGGCCTGAACCGCCGCGATGATGCGGTTCATCGCATAGATCGAATCGAAATCATTGGCGGTGACGATCACGGCCCGGTCGGCGTGCTGCAGGGGGGCTGCAAAGCCGCCGCAGACCACATCGCCGAGAACGTCGAAGATCACCACATCGGTGTCTTCCAGCAGATGGTGCTGCTTGAGCAGCTTGACCGTCTGGCCCACCACATAGCCGCCGCAGCCGGTGCCCGCGGGCGGCCCGCCCGCCTCCACCGCCTTCACGCCGTTGAAGCCCTCGAAGACGAAATCCTCCGGCCGCAGTTCCTCGGCGTGGAAATCGACCTCCTTGAGAATGTCGATGACCGTCGGCACCAGCGTGCCAGTGAGCGTGAAGGTCGAGTCATGCTTGGGGTCGCAGCCGATCTGGAGCACCCGTTTGCCCAGCATCGAAAAGGCGACCGAAAGGTTCGACGAGGTGGTCGATTTGCCGATCCCCCCCTTGCCGTAGACCGAAAAGACCTTGGCGCCCTCGATCTTTACGTTGCTGTCCTGGTGGACCTGAACGGAGCCTTCCCCGTCCTCGCCGCGGCGCAGGCTGGGGGGTGTTCTATCAAGCGGGCTCATCTGAGGCCTCCTGTAATCGGCGTTTCCACTGAAGCGGGACCGCGGCCCTGCCCTTCTTCCCATCGCGCGGCGCGGGGGGATGCGATGCCCCGGCCCGTCATTGCGCGGCGATTCCTTCAAGCCTGTCCTCGATCTCGTCGGCGGCGGCCTGAAGTGCGGCCAGCGTCGCCTCGTCGGGCGCCCAGTATTGGCGGTCCGACGCTTCTAGCAGCCGGCCCGCCATGCGCGCGCTTGCCTTGGGGTTCAGATCGGCCAGTCGCGACCGCATTTCCGCGTCGAGCACGAAGGTTTCGGACAGGCGCTGATAGACCCACGGCTCCACTTGCCCGGTGGTGGCCGACCAGCCCAGCGTGTTGGTCACCTGCGCCTCAATCTGGCGCACCCCTTCGGAGCCGTGCTTGAGCATGCCCTCGAACCACTTGGGGTTGAGGCTGCGCGAACGGGTCTCCAGCGCGACCTGATCCTGCAGGGTGCGCACCTTGCCGGCACCCCGGGTCTGATCGCCGATATAGATCGCGGCCTCCGCCCCCTTGGCGCGTTTCACCGCGCGGGCGATGCCGCCCAGCGTGTCGAAGTAATGATCGACCGTGGTCACACCCAGTTCGACCGATTCGAGGTTCTGATAGGCCACGTCCACATCGCGCAGCGCCTGTTGCAGCAGCTTGGGATTGGCCTTGGATTTGCCGGTGCGGCCGTAGGCGAAGGATTTTCGCGCCTCGTAGGCATCGGCAAGCTCATCCTCCTCGCCCCAGGACGAACTGTCCACCAGCGCGTTGACGTTGGAGCCATAGGCGCCCTCGGCATTGGAGAAGACCCGAAGGCTCGCCTCTTCCATGTCCACGCCCATTTTCTCGGCATAGTCGAGCGCATGGGCGCGGATGAAATTCATCTCCACCGGCTCGTCGGCGGTGGCGGCCTTCCATGCGGCCTCGGCCAGCATTTTCGTCTGCAAGGGCAGCAGATCGCGGAAGATGCCCGACAGGGTCATCACCACATCGATGCGCGGGCGGCCAAGTTCCGCCAGCGGGATCAGATCGGCGCCCGAAAGCCTGCCGAAGCTGTCGAAGCGCGGGACCGCCCCCATCAGCGCCAGCGCCTGCGCGATCGGCCCGCCATCGGATTTGATGTTGTCCGAGCCCCAAAGCACCAGCGCCACGCTGTGCGGCAGGCTCGTATGGGTCTCCAGCAGCAGGGCGGCCTGTTTGGCGCCGTCCTGCATGGCGAAAGCGGTGGGCATGCGGAACGGATCGAAGGCATGGATGTTGCGCCCCGTGGGCAGCACATCGGGCGAGCGGATCAGATCGCCCCCCGGCACGGGGCGGATATAGCGGCCCTGAAGCGCGCGCAGAAGCGCGGGGATCTCGGTCTCTTGCTGCAGGGCGGCATCGACGCGGGCCCGAACCTCTGGCGACTGGTCGGCCATAACGCGCAGATGCTCCACGCGCTGGCCGGCGTCCATCGGGCGGCCCAGCACATGCAGGCCGTCCGGGATCAGCGCGTCCTCGGTTTCCAGCAGGCGCAGCCACAGCGCATCGGGGTCGGCGCCCGGCATGTCCACCGCCTCGGCCTGCGCGGCGATCAGGTCAGCCAGTTCCGCGCGTTCCGACGCGCCGGGCAGCAGCGCACGCCAGCGGGTCACGCTGTCCTTGAGTTCCTGCAACCCCTTGTAAAGCCCCGACGAGGCCAGCGGCGGCGTCAGATGCGTGACCGTCACCGCGCCGGAGCGCCGCTTGGCCAAGGTCGCCTCGGAGGGGTTGTTGGAGGCATAGAGATAGACATTCGGCATGTCGCCGATCAGCCGGTCGGGCCAGTCGCGCGCGCCCATGCCCGATTGCTTGCCCGGCATGAACTCCAGCGCGCCATGCATGCCGAAATGCAGCACCACATCGGCGGCAAAGCTGTTTTTCAGCCAAAGATAGAAGGCCGAAAAGGCGTGCGTCGGCGCGAAGCCCCGCTCGAACAGCAGGCGCATCGGGTCGCCTTCGTAGCCAAAGGTCGGCTGCACACCCACGAAGACCTTGCCGAATTGCGCGCCCAGCACGAACACTCCGCGCCCGTCCGATTGCACGCGGCCCGGCGCCGGGCCCCATGTGGCTTCGATCTCGGACAGCCACGGCGTGCCGCGCACGATGTCATCGGCGGGAACATGAGCCGCGACATTCGCCTCCTGCCCATAGCGGGCGGCATTGCCCTCCAGCACCGCGGCACGCAGATCCTCGACCGTGGCGGGGGGCGTGAGGTCATAGCCCTCGGCCGCCATGGCATGAAGCGTATTGTGAAGCGATTCGAAGACGTTGAGGTAAGCCGCCGTGCCCACGGCGCCGGCATTGGGCGGAAAGCCGAAGAGCACCACAGCGACCTTGCGCTCGGCATTGCGGGCCCGGCGCAGGCGCGCCAGCCGTTCGACCCGGGCGGCCAGCCGCTCGATCCGTTCCGGGCAGGGCTGCATCTGCCGCGTCTCGCAAGCATTGTGGCAGGCGCGGGTGCAGCCGTCGCAGGGCTCCGCGCCATGCCGGCCGGCAAAGACGGTGGGATTGGTCGCGCCGTCGATCTCGGGCAGCGCGATCAGCATTGTGGTTTCCACCGGGCCCAGCCCGCCGGGGCTTGCCGCCCATTGCGCCAGCGTCTGGAATTCGAGCGGATGGGCCGCGACATAGGGAATGTCGAGCCCCGCCAGCACCTCCACCGCGGCCTCGCTGTCGTTATAGGCCGGCCCGCCGATCAGGCTGAACCCGGTCAGCGAGACCATCGCGTCGATCCGCACGCCGCGGTCGGAGCGGAAATAGGCGTCGATCGCCGGACGGCCGTCGAGCCCGCCGGCAAAGCCGGGGATGACGCGGATATTGCGCGCCTCCAACGCCCGGATCGCCGCATCGTAATGGGCGGTATCCCCGGCAAGGATATAGCTGCGCAGCATCAACAGGCCCACGGTCGCCACCGGCGCGTCGGGCGCGGGCAGTTCCGGGGCACTGGTGGTGATCTTGCCCGGCAGATCGGGGTGATAGACGCCCACATCGGGATAGTCGATCGGCGCAGCCGCCTCCACCCCGCGCCAGCGCGTCTCGTGGCTGTAGCGCGAGACCAGAAAGCGGATCATCGCCTCCACATTGTCGTCGGACCCGCCCAGCCAGTATTGCATCGTCAGAAACCATGCCCGCAGGTCCTGCGCCTTGCCGGGAATGAAACGCAGGATCTTGGGCAGACGGCGCAGCATGGCCATCTGCCTTTCACCCGACTGGTTGCCCTTGCCACGATTGCCGCGCAGCTTTTTCAGCAGCGCCATCAGCCCGCTCGCGGGCTTTGTCATGTCCAGATCGCCCATCTTCGTGAGCTTGACGATCTCCGGGTCGGCGATGACGCCGATCATGGCGTCACAGGCGTCGCGACGGGTTTTCAGGTCCGGCAGAATCGCCTGCACATGCTCCTCGATGAACAGAAGGTTCGC
>SKUV01000293.1 GCA_007129775.1 Paracoccaceae bacterium
CCCGCCAGCAGCGGGGTCGCGCCGCGGTCGGGCGCCACCGGGTCGAGCGTCGCCCGCAGCCGGGCGACCCGCGCCTCCAGCTCCGCCGCGCCAAGCGGCGTGCGCACCCAGTCCAGGGTGTCGCCGCGCACCGCGAACGCATAGCTTGCCTGCGCCGTGGTCGAGATCATCACGAAGGCCGCGCCCTCCGGCAGCAGGCCCGATATCGCCTCCACGCTCAGGGGCTGCGGGTCGAAGAGATCGGCATGATCCGGGCGCGCCTCCTCCAGCGCGCGGCGGTTCTCCGCCAGCGCCGCCGTCAGCGCCGCAGCCTCGCGCGACACCCCGGCGCCCGTCGCGCCGTCCCGAAAAAGGGCGTCGATCCGCGCGGTCAGGTCGTCGCGTTCACGCAGCAGCCGCGCCGCAGCTCCCTCTCCGGCCGCCAGCCGTGCCCCCAGTTGCGTCACTGCATCATGGGCGCCACCTTCGAGCCGGCGCTGCGCCAGATCGAAGGCCGCCTCTGCCCCGGCGAACCGGCCCATGGCCAGGGCGGACTCGCGGCGCCATTGCGCAAGCGCCGGATCATCGCCGGGGCCGGGCATGAATTCGGCCTTCACATCGTCGGCGGCGGCGATCATTGCCGCCAGCACCGGCTCGGCAAAGGCATCGATCAACGGGCCGCGGCGCTGCATCCCCGCCGAGATCACGAGATCGGCGGCCCCCGACATCACCGAGGGGCAGCCACCGACACAGGCATAGGGCACCGCCGTCGGCATCGACACCGCCGAGGAGGCTGCCATCTCGCAGCGCAGCCCGTGGCCATGGACAAGCAGGCAGCCGCCCAGCCATGCGGACTGGGCCAGCCCTGCAAACACGCTGTCGGCAGGCAGGCCGCGTTCGGGCACCGCATCGAGCGCCGCCCGCGCCGCCGCGACATCCTGCGTCTTCACTGCCTCCAGCAGTTCGAAAAGCATCCGCAACCGGTCGCGTTCGCGAAAGCCCACATGGGCGAACGCCCCGTCACGGCGCCGCGCCTCGATGTCGCGGGCGAATTCGGCGCCAAGCGCGCCGGACAGAAATGCCTGCCTGTCTGCGGCGCCGGCTGCGTCCATCGCCCGTTCGGCAAGCGCAACCTCGTCGATCAACTCCGCAAGCTCATTCTCGAATGCGTCGCGCGCGCTGCGGGCGGCGGCGATCTCGCCCGCCTCCAGCAGCAGAAGTGCCCGGTAAAAGGCCAGCCCCATGCGCGGATACCAATGCAACGGCGCCTGCGCGCGCTGCAACTCCTCCGCCGCCTCCAGCGACTGCACCGCGGCCTTGACCCGGCCTTGCGTCGCGTGCAGCCGCGCCTCGACCATCAGCCGCTCGCGTTCGTAGACATGGCTCTCAGCAAGCCCCAGCCCTTCGGGCACCTGCGCCAGCAAGGCCGCGGCCTCGCCCGGAAACCCCAACGCAAGGCGGGCCTCGGCCTGCCGCGCGCGCCAGATATCGGCGGTCAGCGCCTCCGGATGCGCCCGGTCCTCGGGCCCGGGCAATCCGGCGGCCGCAGCAGCAAGCCGCAGTTGCGTGCCAAACGGATCGCCCGCGCGCAGGGCAAGGCGCGCGCCCAGCGTGTTGACATAGATCGCATGTGCCTCCGGCAGGAAATCGCCGCAAACTTCCTGCAGACCCGGCAGGTCATGGGTCAGCACCCGCGAGGCACCCGTGCGATCGCCGATATCGATCTGCAGGCCGACAACCTCGCGCAGCACGATCCCCATCCGGGGACAAAGCGCGGCGCGGTCGCGGCCGGGACGGCCCCACGCAATCTCCCGCTGCAGCATCGCGACGGATATCGCCGCCATCCCCGCCTGATCGCGCACCATGGGATAAGCGCCGAGATCGGTGATCAGTTGCGCGCCATTGAGCAACAGCCGCGCCTGCAGCAGCAAATCATCATCTGAAAGCGCCATCAGCGCCGCGCTCGTCGCCCCGAATTCGGCCAGCAGCATCTGCGGATCACCGAGGGCGCGCGCCATCGACCCGGCCTGCTCCAGCGCCCCGACCAGATTGGCCTCCACCGGCAGGTCATGGTTGTCGCGAATATCGCGCGCTGCCAGAAACCGGGTATGGCCCGCCTTCGGGCCCTCCAGCAGACCGGCATAGGCGGCGGCATGCTCCGTCGCCAGAACCCGCCCCTCCACCGCGCCGGGGCCGAGGGCTGCGAAGCCCTCTGCAGCCTCGTCCAGCAACGACAGCGCCGCCGGCAGCGCACCTTCGGCCGCGCGCAGCCAGCCCGCGTGAAGCGACAGCAGCGCGTGGTCCATCACCCCCTGCGCATCCTGCTGCGGACCGGGGGCAAACGCATCGCGCGCGGCCAGAAGGCGCGCGGCCCCCTCGCCGAAGTCACCCGCGTTCGCCTGCGCATGCGCGCCGTCGATCAGCGCCATGACCTGCGGCGAGGGCGGCGGCATCTCGGCCAGACCGTCTGCCGGCCAAAGCTGCAGCGACGCCGCGAGCAACAGCCCCCGCAGCCAGCCACGCCCTGCCCAGCCTTCGAAAAAAAACATCGCTCGCCTCGGCACATTCGGGACCGCGCCCAACCGTCGGCACAAGCGGCATGACGGTCAAGTCAAATCCCCGTCCGACGGCCGTGACCGGGTGCGGATACGGCCGAACGCAGCTTTAGCTTCAGCTCTCAAGACACTGGCAACGTCGTTTATTTCGAGCTGATACGCAGCGCCAGGGGGCCGCCGGCTGTCCGATGGCGGAACGGCGATGCGCGCCCCTCCCCGCCGCGCGGTCAGAGCAACAATCCCGGCGCCGGGCCCATGTCGAGCCCCGGAAAGACCTCATCCTCCAATGCACCGCGCTCCAGCCCGAAAAGCGCGTGCAGCACCCAGGCGGCGTGGGCGCGCACGTCGCGCGTGGGCATAAGGTCGCGCCCGGCGTAAAGATCACGCTCACCCAGCCCCGGCCAGTCGCCCAGCACGCGCCCGCCGCGCAGCGCGCCGCCGGCATGGATCAACGCGCCGGCGGTGCCGTGATCCGTCCCGTCAGAGCCGTTTTCCCGCACGGTGCGGCCGAATTCCGTCATCGCCAGCACCGCCGTATCGCCCCAGACCGGCCCAAGCGCATCGCGCAGGGTCAGAAGCGTCGTCTCCAGCCTCGCAAGCGCGCGCCGCAGGGTCTGGTGCTGGTCGCGATGGGTGTCCCAGCCGCCCAGCGAAAACGCCGCGATCCGCGTGTCATCGCGCAGACGCCGCGCAACGAAGGCCGCAACCTCCGCCGGGTCCCCGCGCTGGCTCACCGCCTCGGCGCCGCTGCGCGTGGCCATGCGCAGCATCGCGCCATAGCCCAGCGTGTCGCGCCCCTCGGCCAGCCCCAGCGCCTCTTGCGCGGCGCGGTGAAACAGCGGATCGCCGGCGTAAAGATGATCGAGCAACAGCCGGCTTTGCGCGGACAGGTCGAGCCGCAGCCCCGGCGACCAGATCGTATGCGGCGCATCCCCCTCCAGCACCCGCATCTCGTCATGGCCCACGGCGAAGGCGGTGCGCGCCTCGGCCCCCGGCAGCCGCGCCAAGGCCCGGTTCAGCCAGCCCTCGCGCCGCAGATGCGGCGGCACATCCTGCCCGGTCC
>SKUV01000368.1 GCA_007129775.1 Paracoccaceae bacterium
ATCCCCGGCAGCGGCGCGCGGCGGCGCTGCCGGGGCCGCGTGGTCCTGCGCGGGCTCGATCTGGTGCTCTTCCGCCCGCGCGCGGGCGGTCGCCGCGGCATAGGCGGGCTCCGGCAGCCCGTCTTCTTCTACCTCGACCGTCTGCTCGACGGGCTCCTGCGGCACGAACCCGTCGAAGAGCGACGGTTCGGGTGCGTTTTCCGCGGCCTGCTCTGCGGCGGCGGCGACTTCGGCCGGGGCCTCGTCGTCCAGACGGAGCGGCGGATGCAGCGGCTCGGCCATCCGGCGGCGCGGCACCGGGGCTTCGGCGGCGGCCGGCGCGGCATCAATCCCGGTGGCAACGACGGAGACGCGCATCGTGCCTTCCATCCCCGCGTCGAGGGTCGAACCGACAATGATATTGGCGTTGCCGTCCACTTTCTCGCGGATCAGGTTGGCGGCCTCGTCCAGTTCGAACAGCGTCAGGTCATGCCCGCCGGTGATGTTGATCAGCACGCCGCGGGCGCCGTTGAGGCTGATTTCATCCAGCAGCGGATTGGCGATGGCCTTTTCGGCGGCCTGACGCGCGCGATCCTCGCCATCGGCCTCGCCGGTGCCCATCATCGCCTTGCCCATCTCGTCCATCACCGCGCGCACATCGGCGAAATCGAGGTTGATCAGGCCGGGGCGCACCATCAGGTCGGTCACGCCCTTCACGCCCTGGTAGAGCACGTCATCAGCCAAGGCGAAGGCTTCGGTGAAGGTGGTCTTTTCATTGGCCAGCCGAAACAGGTTCTGGTTCGGGATGATGATGAGGGTATCCACGACCTTCTGCAGCGCCTCGACCCCGTCCTCGGCCTGCTTCATCCGCTTGGAGCCTTCGAACTGGAAAGGCTTGGTCACCACGCCCACGGTCAGCACGCCCAGTTCGCGCGCGGCCTGCGCGATGATCGGTGCAGCACCCGTGCCGGTGCCCCCGCCCATGCCCGCGGTGATGAAGCACATGTGCGCGCCCGCCAGATGATCGACGATTTCCTCGATGGTTTCCTCGGCCGCGGCGGCCCCGACGGTGGCGCGGGCGCCGGCGCCGAGCCCCTCGGTCACCTTGACGCCCATCTGAATGCGGGCGCGCGCGCGGCTTTGCTGCAGCGCCTGCGCATCGGTGTTGGCGACGACGAATTCGACGCCTTCGAGGTTCTTGTCGATCATGTTGTTGACGGCGTTTCCGCCCGCACCGCCGACACCGAACACGGTGATCCGGGGCGTCAGGTCTTCGCGGTCCGTCAGTTGAAGATTGAGTGCCATGTGCTTGTCCCGCCTGTGTCTGCTTACGGCTTGTCCCGGGGCCGCCGTTTTCCCCAAATCCGCGCCGAATTTCCGACTTATCGCGCGATTCTACTCAGGTTGCCACGGATCGTCACGAAAAAAACACGTTCAGACCGCAAAATCTGGCATGATTCCCGGGTGCTTCAGCGGCATTTTGCCAATTCCTCTGCATCTTGTGGTTACCAGTTGTCCCGGAACCAGCGGATCGCCCGCCGGAAAGAGCGCGCCGGGTAGCGTTCGGCCGGAACTTCGAAGTCCCACCATTCGTCCTGCGGCTGCGCCGCGAACAGGCACAGCCCCACGGCGCTGGCAAAGGCAGCGCCGGTCGCCGCCTGCGGCAGGCCCTGCACGCGCAGCGGGCGGCCCAGCCGCACCTGCTGGCCGAGGATGCGCGCGGCCAGCCCGTCGAGCCCGAGGATCTGGCTGCCGCCGCCGGTGAGCACGATCGACTGGCTGGGCAGGTGCTCGAAGCCGGCGGCGTCGAGCCGCGCGCGCACCTCTTCCAGTATCTCCTCCACCCGCGGGCGCATGATGCCGATCAGTTCGGCGCGGCTGACGCTGCGGCGGTCCTTTTCCCAGTCGCCGCTGTCGCCGTTGATCTCGATCATCTCGCGGTCGTCCATCCCGGTGGCGACGACGCCGCCATGGACCGTCTTGATCCGCTCGGCCACGGCCAGCGGCACCTGCAGCCCCTTGGCGATGTCCGAGGTCACCTGATCGCCGCCCAGGCGCACGCTGTCGGCATAGATCATGTGTTTCTTGATGAAGATCGAGATGCCGGTGGCGCCGCCGCCCATATCGATGCAGGCCGCACCGAGTTCCTGTTCGTCCTCCACCAGACTGGCGATGCCCGAGACATAGGCAGACGAGGCGATCCCGGCGAGTTCCAGATCACAGCGCTTGACGCAATGGAGCAGGTTCTGCACCGCTTGCATATCCACCGTCAGAAGGTGCATGTCGCAGGCCAGCCGATGGCCGGCCTGCCCGCGCGGATCTGCCAGCCCGGTCTGGTGGTCGAGTGCGAAGTTCACCGGCTGGGCGTGCAGCACCTCGCGCCCCTGCCCGAAATCGGGCACGTCACAGGCGGCCAGCACCCGGGCGATATCGATTTCGGCCACGGTCTGCTGCTGCACCTCCACCTCGCCGGCCAGCCCGTAGCTGCGCGGCTGGGCGCCGGCGAAACAGGCGATGACGTGATCGACCCGGACCTGCGCCATCTTCTGGGCTGCCTGCAACACGGTGCGCGCCGCGCGCTCGGTTTCCTGCATGGCGGAAATCTCGCCGAAGCGGACACCGCGCGAGCGCGTGGTGGCGGCCCCGATCACGCGAAAGCTGGATTGCCCGGCCATCGGGCCGACCCCGTCCTCGTCGCGCATCCGACCGGGACCGTCGAAGCGCAGCACGAGGCAGGCGATCTTGGACGTGCCGATATCCAGCACGGCGATCACACCCCGCTGCATGGCGGCGCGCCGCATGGCGCGCATGGCCCTCTGGGTCTGATAGAGATCGGTCATTGCGTTCGCGCTCCTCGTTCCAGCGCCCTGATGCGGCGCAACTCGTCCATGGCGTCGGGGTTCAGTCGCAGGGTCGGCCGGCGCGTGTTGCGCATGTCGAGCACCGCGACATCGCGTTCCAGCAGGTCTTCGGCCCGGTCCAGCGCCAGCGCCCGTTCGAGCGCCCGGACCGCACCTGTCTCGGGCAGCATGACGCTCTGCCCGCGGGTAAGCACCAGATCCCAGCGGCGCTCGCCCACCCGTTCCAGCCCGCGCACCCGGTCGCCCAGCGGCGCTGCGGTGGCGAGCAGAACCAGCGCCTCGGGCACGGCGCGGTCGGCGCCCTCACCGGCGATCATCGCCAGATCCGGGCGCGCCTCGCGGTTTTTCAGCAGGGCCACGCGGGCGCCCTCGTCATCGAGCAGTTCGAGCCCCATCGGGCTGCGCCAGATGATCGCCGGCGTGCGTTCGAGCACCCGCACCTCCAGAATGCCGCCCGATAGCACCCGCAAATCGGCGCGTTTGACGGCGTCGAATGCCTCCATCGCGGCGCGCATCTCGTCGAGGTCCAGATGGAAGGTCGAGATCGGAAAGAGCGCCGGCCCCACGGCCATCAGCGCCTCTTCCACGGGCTCCGAGGCGCCCTTGACCAGCATCGTTCCGACCTGAAATTCGGGGCGCTCCTCGACCGCGTTGCGCAGATCGGCGAAGGCCGAGGCGACGACGGCGCGGCGGTCGGCATCGGCAAAGAAGATGCCCAGCGACAGGATCGCGAGATAG
>SKUV01000017.1 GCA_007129775.1 Paracoccaceae bacterium
CGGTGCCGAACGTCCCGGTGCCGAACGTCCCGGTGCCGAACGTCCCGGTGATCCGGCGGTCCCGGTGATCCGGCGGTCCCGGTGGCCGTGGCGATAGCCCTTCGTCGCCCCGACGTCCCGGCCGTAGCGCAGCCGGCCGAGAAAGCTGTCCAGTTCTTCGTTGAAAACCGCCTCGATGGTGCTGCGGATATTCTCCCGCAGCCGGTCCTCGATCGGGTCGAAGCCCTCGTCGCAAGCGAGTAGCGAAAGCGCGCTGGTGTCTGTAATCTGGTTCATGGCGTGATCTCCTCTGGCGGTGCCAGCCGCCGGTTGGGTGGTTCTGGATCACCCGGAGATTACGCCGCCATCATTTTTCCACCAGACTCGCGACACGACCAGCCAATGTACGGGAAGGCACATCGTTACAGTGGAAACCCGCCTTCACTATCAGAATAGCGTTGGAAGCAAGCCGGAGGGCCAAGCAAGATTAAGCAAACGCCCCATTCCGAAGATAAAGGCCATCGCCATCCCGCCATAACACATGGCCAGAATCCATCCTGCGCCAGCTTCAAGCCGCAGAAACCCTGCGGTGAACGCCACCGTTGCGAAGGGAAAGCCAACCAGAGCGATAAGCGCCATGTAGAGCAGAAGCCAGCCGGAAATTCTCAGGGCAGCTTTGGCATTGGTCCAGCTTTCCGGGCCAGTTGAAGAAAGTTTGCGCCAGTTAGCAACCTCGAACACCAGGATCAAGACCGTAAGACCGGCGCCGGCGATTCCAAAGACAAGTGGGAAATATTTCGAAAACCTCAGAAAGTCGCGCGCCTCCATGGCCATTGAGAATAGCAGCACGCCAATTACGGCAGTCATGGTCAGTGACGCAAGGCTCGTGAATCTCCGCATCAAGTCGTCCTTCCGGCTGACCCTCGCTGGACAAACAAGCTTGAAATGAGAAGCAGAAGAATTATTATGGCAATAAAAATAACGCCGGGCCGGGCAATCCATTCCATTCCAAAGCGGGACATCGAAATGAAGAAATATCTCTCGGTGATTGGAGCGAGCACAAATCCGACCAGTAACGCGGGGCGAGACCAGCCATAGCGCTTCATTAGCCACCCGAGCACGCCAAAGGCAGCGAGGGCGACCCAGTCACCCCAGGAACGCGTAGCCTGGTACGCACCGAACAGAACAACCATGAGGATACCTGGAGCGAGCAGCGGGAACGGAACGAAGCACAGACGCGAGATCGGACCAGCCAGCGCGATGCAGATCAACACGGCAAGGACGTTTGCAATAACCAGGCTCCAGATGGCGGTAAGTGTGATTGGCAGGTTCGTCGTGACCATGCTCGGACCGGCCTGAAGCCCGAGCAGCGTCAGTCCGCCAAGCAAGATCGCCATTGAGCCACTTCCCGGAATGCCGAACAGCAACGTCGGCAACAGTGCGCCGCCTTCCTTGGCGTTATTTGACGACTCCGGGGCAATGACACCTCGAATATCGCCTTGTCCGAATCTGTTGTTTCGAATTGTCGCCTTGGCCTGACTATAGCTGATCCAGTCCACAACGCTGCCACCTAGCCCGGGGATCGCCCCGATGATGACCCCGATGCCAGAACAGCGCAGGATCAGTCGCCAGTGAACGAAGCCTTCCCTGACGCCTCGGACAATGCCCTTCCTGCTGGATTCGGCCGGGCGGGCCGCGATTGGTTGGCCCCGCACAAGCAGGTCGACAATTTCGGGTATGGCAAACAAGCCCAAAGCCACCACCACCAGCGGCAGGCCATCATAAAGATAAAGCAGATCAAAGGTGAAGCGGTATTCCGGGTCCGACGGCGCAGCACCCACGGTCCCCAGCATCAGCCCCATGATTCCGGCCACGATGCCCTTGAGCGGCATCCCCGAACTGAGAAGCCCCACCATAGCAAGACCGAGGACCGCCAGCATCAACAGCTCGGGTGAGCCGAACATAAGGATCAAGGGGCGTGCCACCGGAATGGCGACCATCAGCACGACCGCCCCAACGATTCCGCCGACCAGTGAAGCCGCAAAAGCGGCGCCCAATGCCCGCGCTCCTTCGCCCTGCTGCGCAAGCGGGTAACCGTCCATGATGGTTGCCTGCGATCCCGCCGACCCAGGTATCCCCATCAAAACCGACGGGAACGTGTCCGAGGTCGGAACGACAGCCGCCAGTCCGATGAGCATGGCTATGGCGGCAGAGGCTTCGAAATTGAAGACAAAAGGAAGCAGCAGAGAAAAGCCGACCACGCCGCCAAGCCCCGGCAAGACGCCGATGAAGATGCCAAGACAGACGCCCAGCACCAACGGCAGGAAGTTCTTCAGAAGAAAGATGTCAGAAAGCGCGAGCAGCAAGGCGTCCAGCATTAGGCTATTCCTGCTTCTCCATCAGGCCGAGTCGGCCAGTGAAGGGCGCGCGCAGACGCGCGCCCTTGCAATCTCAGCGAAATCCCTGTTCCGCAAGGAAGTCCAGAGCGTATTCGACGACACTGGGGTCCGGAGCAGCGATCGACCTGGCGGCGGTGACGGCTTCCTCGCCGTACAACAGCGGATAGCCACCAAGCACTTCCACCCCCAGTTCAAGCGCCTCGGGGTCGTGGGCGATGCGCCGGATCGCTTCCTCCAGCGCCTGGACAGCCTCCTCGGGTGTCTCGTTCTTGACCCAAAGGATCTTCTGCACTGCGAACCCCGCAGCCACGAAGGTCTTGTATGCCTCCCACTGGATGCCCGAAGGTTCTTCTCCATGCAGCTGGATATACACGTCACGCACCGTAGGCAGATCAGGAAACGCCGTGTCAGTGGCAATCTCACCGTCCGGTCCAATGATGCCGAAGGTGAACACCGGAACCGCCTCACCGGCCTCCACAAGGGGCGCCACGCTGGTGTTGAACGCGGGTGTCACCTGATAATCGGTGTTCACCTCGCCCCTCTCGTAAGCAAGACGGATGGAGCCCTTTCCGTCAAAGCCCATGATCGACCGCACGTCCATTCCGAGCAAGTCGAAGACAAGCAGCATGACCAGGTCGTTGCCAGTTGCGCTGATCCCCCCATAGTACAGGGGCTCGGACGGATTAAGCAAATCCTCCGACGACGCAATTCCAGTCGATGGGTGCACATAATAGATCGCACCCACGGGGTTAACCGCAATGGGTCGCCAGTCACTCAAGTTGTACCTCACCGCCGGATCACCCAGCAGGAAAGGTTGAATGCTCGACCCACTGGTCACAAGGATCGTGTTGCCGTCAGCCGGCACCTGCAAGGCGAAATGATTGACCCCCGTGATACTGCCGCCGCCGGGACGGTTCTCGACCAGGACCGTGGGTGAACCATCAAGATGCTTCGGCAGGAACTGGGCCAGATACCGCGCCCAAACGTCGGTTCCGCCTCCCGCTGCAAAGGGTACCAGCAGGTTTAGTGTACGCCCCTCATAGAACGCATCTGCCGCAGCGGGAGCGGGCAATGTCGTACAGATGCTGGCGGGCGGTGTCAGCAAATCGTGTTGGTTCGCGCTTTGTTCCGGAGCGTCAATGAGGTATGCTGCGCCTTCCGAGGCCCCAGGAGACCCGCCATGCCCCGCTTC
>SKUV01000069.1 GCA_007129775.1 Paracoccaceae bacterium
CGTGCTGTCCTCGCTCACCCCGCGCGAGGAACGGGTGCTGCGCATGCGCTTCGGCATCGGCATGAACACCGACCACACGCTGGAAGAGGTCGGCCAGCAGTTCAGCGTCACCCGCGAACGCATCCGCCAGATCGAAGCCAAGGCGCTGCGCAAGCTGAAGCATCCGAGCCGGTCGCGGAAGCTGCGGAGTTTTCTGGATCAGTGAGTCTAAAATGTCACGCAAGAATCAGTTTTCCCCGGTCGCAAGAGACTGCATCGAGCGCGTTCGCGACTTGGCCGAACAGTTCAATCGCCGCAAGCTACCGATGGAAGCGCGAAAGCGCGTGCTTCTAGAGCTTGAGCTTCACCAATCGACTTTGCAGGAAGCTTTTCATTATCGCAGGAAACATGGCCCCACCTTGGGGGGCGCGGACTCAGAGAATTATTTCAACGAGAAGCTTGGCGGAATGATGGAGTTCGCGCGAATGGCAGTGAGCCCCCAAGAGCGCGGTGGATACACTCCCGAAAAAATCATCGAGAACCTTTCGCATTTTTCCCATCGGGTTGCCCAGCTTGTTGCCGCAGACTGGTCTTCACGTTCCCGTCGTCCGGTGTCGGATACCACCCTTAAGGACTCGAGCTTTGAGCATCGCGAGGCGTTGCAACGTCTCGCAACTCGATGAGCCGCCACTACAGGGTCACGCTTGCCGATGCCCTCGATGCTCACAGCGAAGCCCTGAGAGAGGGCGGACGCCCCGGCATCGTGAGCTAGGGCAGCATCGAATCGGCTATCGCGCGTCCTTACTGCGGCTATTATCGCCCAATTCACCTGAAGGCAGCCGCCCTGCTGCACGGCCTTGTCAAGAACCACGGCTTTGTAGACGCGAACAAGCGGACTGCGCTCCTTGTCACGTTACTGATGATCGAACGCAGCGACTATCGTATCCGCCTGCAAGGTGATCAGCGGATCGACGACATCGTCGTTGCCGTCGCCGACGACACTCTGGGTTTCGACGCACTCGCCGCGTGGTTCAACTCGCGCCTGTCTCGCAAAGCGGCGCTCTAGAGCAACAGGTGCAAGACGCATGTCATTCCGACACCATCATGTTGCAATGGTCCCGCCCCCCTTCCCGCCCCCGCTCCCACCCGCTAGGATACGCCCATAACCAAAGGAGGCCGCACATGTCCCTGTTCTCGCGCCTGTTCGGCGGTGGCGGCAAGTCGGAGGCGCCGGCTGCCAGCGCGCCGCCCGAGGTCTACAAGGATTTCGAGATTTTCGTCGAGCCGCAATCCGAAGGCGGCCAATACCGCGTCTGCGCCCGGATCGAAAAGGAGCTGGGCGGCGAACGCCGCTCGCACCGGATGGTGCGGGCCGACACGCTGGCGAGCCTCGACGACGCCCGCGCCATGTCGCTGGCCAAGGCCCGGCAGGTGATCGACGAACAGGGCGAGGCACTGTTTCGCTGACAGTGGCCGCGCTTCAACCTCAGCCACAGCCCGCCCCAACTCCGGCGCGCTAACCCAGCGCGCGCCAGCCGATGTCCCGGCGGCAGAAGCCCTCGGGCCAGTCCACCGCATCCACCAGCCCGTAGGCGCGGTCGCGCGCTTCGGTCAGGCTCGCGCCGCGGGCGGTGGCGTTGAGCACCCGCCCGCCGGCCGCGACCACCGCGCCGCCGACCCGGGCGGTGCCGGCGTGAAACAGCATCCGCGTGCTGTCTTCGGGCAGCGCGTCGAGTCCGGCGATGATGCTGCCCTTCTCGTAGGGGCCGGGATAGCCCCGGGCGGCCATGACCACGCTGAGCGCATGATCGTCCGCCCATGACGGCGCCGGTGCCTCGGCCAGCCGCCCTGCGGCGCAGGCCAGCATCAGATCGAGCGCCTGCGCGCCGAGGCGCATCATCAGCACCTGCGCCTCCGGGTCGCCGAACCGGACGTTGTATTCCACCAGCCGCGCCCGCCCGCCCTCGATCATCAGCCCGGCATAGAGAACACCCTGATAGGGCATCCCGCGCCTTGCCATCTCGGCCATGGTGGGGCGGATGATCTTTTCCATCACCTGGGCCTGGATCGCGTCGGTCAGCACCGGGGCGGGGGAATAGGCGCCCATGCCGCCGGTGTTGGGGCCGGTGTCGCCCTCGCCCGCGCGCTTGTGGTCCTGCGCGGTGCCGATGGGCAGGCAGGTCTCGCCATCGACCAGCACGAAGAACGAGGCCTCCTCGCCCTGCATGAATTCCTCGATCACCACCTCGGCGCCGGCCGCGCCGAAAGCGCCGGAAAACATCGCCCCGATCGCCTCTTGCGCCGCCTCGGGCGTCTCGGGGATGATCACGCCCTTGCCGGCGGCCAGCCCGTCGGCCTTGATCACCAGCGGCAGGCCCGCCTTTTCCACATGGGCAAGGGCGGCGGCGGCATCGGTAAAGCGCGCCCATGCGGCGGTGGGCGCGCCCGCGGCGTCGCAGATCTCCTTGGTGAAGGCCTTGGAACCTTCGAGCCGCGCCGCATCGGCCGAGGGGCCGAAACACAGAACCCCGCCGTCGCGCAGCCGGTCGGCCACGCCCGCGACCAGCGGTGCCTCCGGCCCGATGACAACGAAATCCACCGCGTTTTCCTCGCAGAAACCGGCGACGACGCCGGGGTTGGTGATGTCAATATCGGCGGTCTCGGCCATCGCGGCGATGCCGGCATTGCCCGGCGCCACGATCAGGCGGTCGCATTTGGGGTTCTGCTTGATCGCCCATGCCAGGGCATGTTCGCGCCCGCCGCCGCCCAGCACCAGAATGTTCATCCCGCCGTCCCCCCGCATCGGTTGGTCTTTGTTGCGCGCTGGTCTACACCCGGTGGTGGGGAATGCAACCTTGGCCGGGGGGAGCGCGCGCGATGGAGCTATTCGAGGAGGACGCCCAGCCGGGCCGCAACGCGCCGGAGTTCACGGTCGCGGAAATCTCGGGCGCGGTCAAACGGGTGATCGAGGGCGAATTCGGCCGCATCCGCGTGCGCGGAGAGCTTGGCCGCGTCTCGCGCCCGCGCTCGGGCCATGTCTATCTCGACCTCAAGGATGATCGCGCGGTGCTGGCCGGGGTGATCTGGAAAGGCGTGGCCGCGGGCCTCGCCACCCAGCCCGAGGAGGGGCTGGAGGTGGTGGCGACCGGACGACTCACCACCTTCGCCGGGCAATCGCGCTATCAGATGGTGATCGAGGATCTGGCGCCCGCCGGCATGGGCGCGCTGATGGCGATGCTGGAAAAGCGCCGCGCCGCGCTGGCGGCCGAGGGGCTGTTCGACGCCGCGCGCAAGAAGCCCCGCCCCTATCTGCCCCGGGTGATCGGGGTGGTGACCTCGCCCTCCGGCGCGGTGATCCGCGATATCCTGCACCGCCTGCGCGAACGGTTCCCGGTGCATGTGATCCTGTGGCCGGTGGCGGTGCAGGGCGCGGCCTGCGCGCCCGAGGTGGCCCGCGCGATCCGCGGCTTCAACGCGCTGCCACAGGCTGGCGGCCCGATGCCCCGGCCCGACTTGCTGATCGTGGCGCGGGGCGGCGGCTCGGTCGAGGATCTGTGGGGCTTCAACGAGGAAATCGTGGTCCGC
>SKUV01000200.1 GCA_007129775.1 Paracoccaceae bacterium
CGGCACCCGGGCCGGCGCAGGGGCCGACGGCCCGCTGCCGGGCTCGGCGGGCGTCCGCGATGCCGCGCTGCGGGCCTTTCTCGACGCCTATTATCCGCCGCGCCCCTTGCCCGATGATTTGCCCGGCACAACGCCGGTCTGCCGCTGCGAAGAGGTGACCGCAGCCGCCATCCGGGCCGAGGCCGCGGCGCAGGGTATCGACCAGATCAAGGGCATGACCCGCGCCGGGATGGGGCGGTGTCAGGGCCGACAATGCGCCATCGCGGTGGCCCGCCTGCACGGGCTCGCCTCCGGCCGGCCGGAGGCGGCGCACCAGACCTATCGCAGCCGTCCCCCGCTCAAGCCCCTGCGTATGGGCGACCTGGCCACGCTCGCGCCCGGCCCCCCTGCACCGGCCCCAAAGGCCAACCGGCGATGAGTATGACGGAGGCGGATGTTCTGGTCATCGGCGGCGGGCTGCACGGGCTCGGTGCGGCGCTCGATCTGGCACGGCGCGGCCAACGGGTGGTGGTGATCGAACGCAACTGGGTGGGCGCCCATGCCTCCGGCGCCACGGCCGCGGGCGTGCGCAGCCTCTGGCGCGACCCCGCCGAAATCGCGCTGGCGCGCGAGGCGATCGAACTGTGGCACCGGATGCCAGAGGTCGTCGGCGACGATTGCGGCTATGTCGCCCACGGCCAGTTGCGCCTCGCCGCTGCCGCGGGCGTTGGGGCGCTGGAGGCGCGGGCCGCACAGACCGCGGCGCTGGGCTGGCAGCACGAACGCATCGTGGGCCATAACGAGATCCGCCGCCTCGTGCCCGGGGTCTCGTCGCGTTATGTCGCCGGGCTCTTCGTGGCGGACGAAGGCAGCGCCGATCCGCACCGCACCCTGCGCGCCTATCGCGCCGCCGCCGAGGCCGCGGGCGTGGTGATCCACGAAGGCACCGAGGTCACGGCGGTCGAGCGCCGGGGCACGCGCTGGGTGCTGCGGGGCGCGGGGATCACGGCAGCCGCGCCGCAGGTGATCAACGCCGCCGGGGCCTGGGCCGCGCGGGTGGCAGAGATGTTCGGCGAGCACATAACGCTTTCAACCATGCCCGCGATGATGATCGTGACCGAACGTGTCGCGCCCATTCCGATGCCGGTGATCGGGGTGGTGGGCGGCCCGCTGTCGCTCAAGCAGACGTCTCAGGGCACGCTGCTGATTGGGGGCGGTCTGGAGGGGGCGCCCGATCTGGATCGCGCGCGTGCCGAGGTGCGCATGGCAATCCTTGCCCAGGGCGCGCGCACGGCGGTCGATGTGCTGCCGGGGATGGCGGATGTGGTCATCACCCGCACATGGGCGGGGATGGAGGCGCAGACCTCCGACGCCCTGCCGGTGATCGGCCGGTCGGATGTGGCACCGGGGCTTGTCCATGCCTTCGGCTTTTCGGGGCATGGCTTTGCGCTGCTGCCCAGCGTCGCTCGGGTTGTGGGCGATCTGGTGGCCGGTGAAGGCGGCCGGCACGATCTGACGCCATTCCGACCCGGCCGCCTGCACCCCGACGCTGTCGGAGAAGGGGCGGACGCGAGGTCCGGCTGATCGTCCCCAAAGCGCGCGTCGGGCGGGGCTGGCGGCTGCACCGCCCCGCACGGCCGGCACCGGCTGTAAAGGGCAGCCCGTGTTGACACTGTCGCGCCACGGGCGCAGGCTCCGCCAAGCCGGTCTGGATCCGGTCTGGCCGAGCCGCACGGGCCGGAGGGGCGCAAGGCGTCGGCCTGCGCCGGCCGACGCGGCGGGAGCATTGGAAAAGGGATTCTGAATGCTTGATCTGCTCTTGCGCAACGCGCGCATCGTTCAGCCCGGCGTCGGGGTGATGTCGGGCAGCGTCGCGGTGAAGGATGGCCGCATCGCTGCGATCCTCGGCCCGCGTGACAAGGCACCGGCGGGCGAGACGGTGGAATGCAGCGAACGAATCCTGATGCCCGGACTGATCGACCCGCACACCCATTTCGGCTTCGGCTCCGACGAGACCGATTTCCGCACCGAGTCGCGCTCGGCCGCGCTGGGCGGCGTGACCGCGGCCTTCACCTTTCACCGCTCGGCCGATCTGCGCGAATCCACCGGCCCATGGCGCGACCGGGGCCTCGAGCAAAGCTGCATCGACTTCGGCTTTCACTTCGGCCTGACCAGCCGGCTGCATGTGGAAACGCTGGCCGAGGCGGCGCGGGCCTTCGGCGTCACCTCGTTCAAGTTCTACCTGATGTACAAGGGCGCGGCCGGCGCTGCCAAGGGCTTTGCCGAGATCGACGACGCGCTGCTTTATGCCGCGATGCAGCAGGTGGCGCGCATCCCCGGCGGCGTGCTGGGCGTGCATTGCGAGAATGTCGAGGTGATCGCCGCGTTGCGCCCCGCTATCCGCGACAGCGGCGCGACGGACCTGCGCGCATGGGATGCCCAGAGCCCCGATTTTCTGGAAGCCGAGAACGTCTTTCGCGTGGGCTATTTCGCCGACAAGGCCGGATGCCCTGCCAATATCGTGCATCTTTCCAGCCGCGAGGGGCTGGAGGTGACGGATTACCTGCGCAGCAAGCCGCGCTCCGCCCCGCTGACGGTGGAGACCTGCATCCATTACCTGACCCTCACCCACGACGCCCGCGCGCCCGAGGGCAAGGTAAACCCGCCCCTGCGCTCGGCCCGCGACGTGGATGCGCTGTGGCAGGCGGTGGCCGATGGCCGGATCGAGACCGTGGGCTCGGACCATGTTCCGCGCAAGCACGCCACCAAGGGGCCTGACCTGTGGCAGGCCAGCGCCGGCTTTCCCGGCATCGGCACGCTGCTACCGCTGCTGATCGACGAGGGCCATCACAAGCGCGGCCTGCCGCTGGAGCGGATCGCGGCCGTGACCAGCCTGAATGTGGCGCGGCTTTATGGCGTTGCGGGCAAGGGCTGGATCGCGCCGGGGATGGATGCCGATCTGGTGCTGATTGACCCGGAGCTGCGGCGCGAGGTGCGCCACGCCACGCTCGAATCCTTCTCGGACTACACCCCGTGGGAAGGACAGAGCCTGCGCGGCTGGCCCGTGGCCACCTATGTGCGCGGCCGATGCGTCGCCCGGGACGGGGCGGTCCTGCCCGAAGTCGCCGAGGCCCCGGGCGGCGCATACATGGCCCGCGAGATCGCGGCGGCGGAGCAGGAACGGACATCCGGTGGCGCGGGCGCGTGACGGCAGGCAGAAGTTGGCGGCGCAATGCCTCCGCGCGAGAGACCCTCGCCGCGTTCATCGGGCGGGGAATGGGCCGTTTTGAGACTTGGCGCCGCTAGAAGGCATCGGATGGCCGCGGGCAGCCGCCTGCAACGCTTGGGGGGAGAGGTTATGCCGGCCATGTCCGGAGGACCTCACACGTAGCACCAAGCCTTGCCATAGCGGCTGGCCGAAGGGGCGGCCATCCGCTGCCCGGGCCGCTTGCGCGTCCGTTCACCGGGCGGGCGCGGGCGGATACGGGCCGTTGCGAGACCTCGCGCAACAACAGGACAACAGATGGCCGCGGGCAGCCGCCTGCAACGCTTGGGGGGAGAGGTTATGCCGGC
>SKUV01000010.1 GCA_007129775.1 Paracoccaceae bacterium
AATGGTGGGCGACCCTGGAATCGAACCAGGCATGGGTCTCCCCGGCGGAGTTACAGTCCGCTGCCGCACCTTGCAGCACGTCGCCCGACGCGAGGTGCGGGATACTTGAGCCCCTGCAAAGCGTCAACCGGAAAAACCGGCGGCGCGGCCGGCGGGCGTCAGCGGCCCGCGCCGATCCTGCGCGCTTGCAAGCCCGCGCCGGTGGCCCCATGGTGCGCGGCGCGGCGAGGCGCCGCAAGCACCGGGATGCGAGCACGGGGAATCGCGCCATGAAGAAACCCGCCTGGGTGATCGAGAAGGAACGCGCGCGCCGCGCGGCAGCGGCGCAGACGGTCTGGCTCTTCGGTCTGCACGCGGTGCGCGATGCCCTTCTGAACCCCATGCGCCAACGTTTGCGGCTGGTGCTGACGAAGAACGCCGCCGACCGTCTGGCCGAGGCCATTTCCGCCAGCGGCATGACGCCCGAGATCGCCGACCCGCGCCGCTTCGACGTGCCCATCGACCCGGGCTCGGTGCATCAGGGCGCGGCACTGGAGGTGCGGCCGCTGGACTGGGGGCGTCTGGGTGACGCCTGTGCGCCGGGCCGGGCGGGCACGCCCGCGGGCGTGCCGGTGGCGGTGTTGCTCGACCGGGTGAGCGACCCGCATAATGTGGGCGCCGTGCTGCGCTCGGCCGAGGTCTTCGGCGCGCGCGCGGTGATCGCGCCGCAGCGCCATTCCGCCCCCGAAACCGGCGCGCTGGCCAAGACCGCCAGCGGCGCGCTGGAGCGTCAGCCCTATCTGCGGGTGGGCAATCTGGCCGAGGCGATGGAGACGTTGCGCGGCATGGGATATTTTCTGATCGGCCTCGACGGGACGGGGCAGACCCCGCTGGAAGCGGCGCTGGAGGGCGTGCGGGGCCGCCCGCTGGGGCTGGTGCTGGGGGCAGAGGGGCCGGGGCTGCGCGCCCGCACGCGCGAGACCTGCGACGTGATCGCGCATATTCCCGCGGCCGGGGCCTTCGGCTCGCTCAATGTCTCGAACGCGGCGGCTGTGGCGCTTTATGCCGCGACGGCGGGGCAGGGCGCGCGTGGCGCGGATGGCAGCGGGGACACGCCTGCGCGATAAGCGCATCACGCTTGCGGGAGGGGCCTTTCCACCCGCCTGCGGCTGCGCCATCCTTCGGGGTCTGACCGCTGCCTTCGGAATCGCGCCCCTGATGCCCATCGCCCGACGATCCCTGCTGCTCGCCACCCTTGCGCTGGGGCTGGATAGTGCCCTGCGCGCGCCCGCCGCGCTGGCCGATCCGGGCGGTGTGGCGCTGATGGGCTATGACGCGGTGGCCTATTTCAAGGCCGGCGAGGCAATGCCCGGCGCGGGCCATATCGCGCTGCGCTGGCGCGGCCTGCTGTGGCATTTCGCCAGCGTCGAGAACCGCGCCGCTTTCGAGGCGAACCCGCGCGCCTATGCGCCGCAGTTCGGCGGGCTCTGCCCGATCGCGCTGAGCCGCGGCGAGGTGGTGCTGGGTGATCCGCGCAACTGGACGATTCGCGACGGCAAGCTGTTTTTTTCGGCCTCGCCCGAGGGGATCGAGGAGCTTCGCGGCAACATGAACAGCTTCGTGTCCCGGGCGGCCGAAGAATTTCACAGCTTGCAACGGCGCTGAGGCGGAACCGGCCGGCGCCGGTGCGCCGTGCAGCAGGCTTCGACCCTGCGCGCGTGCCCGGATGCGCCGGCCATGCGACATAACGCATTATTCACAGCTTCGAGATAGCTCTGGAATCACGCCGGAGCATACTTATGTCTCTAGGCGAGGCGTGAGACCGGAACTTTCGCGTCTTTCTTCACTGTCCCTCGTTCCGTTACTGGCGCCCGGCCTTATGGACCGGGCGCTTTTTTGTGGGGTCGCGCGTCAGAGCGCGAAGCGCAGGATCGCGGCCAGCGATTCGCCTTGCGGGATATCCTCGCGGCGCACGCCAAGGACCGTGCCGCCGGTGGCCAGAACCCGGCCGGCGATTTCGTCCACCACACCGTAGCTGGTGGCGTTCTCGCTGTCGTCGAAGGTGATCTCGCCGCTCTGCTCGTCCACCATGCCGGGCATCACCTCGTCGATATCCACCAGCAGCGTATCGATTGCGCCGAAAGTAGCGGCCCGGGCCGCGCGGGCGACCTGCGTCGTCGCCCGGCCCTCGTTTTCGCGCGCGGCGTAAAGCGCGTGAATGTCCTTCAGACGCGCGGCATGGAGCGCATCGAGAATCCCGCGCGCCTCGCTGCCCAGTTCATGGGCGGGCACCCGCACCGGGCTTTTCTCGATCGCGTCGGGGGCCAGATGATCATAGGTGTTGACCGAGCGGTAGATCGACAGCAGAGGCTCCGCGGCCGCCACGATCAGCGGCTCCGACCGGCCCGACAGCAGCGGGCGCAGGGCCGCATCGACCCGCCGGCAATAGGCGCGCAGCAGCACCTTCTGGCCCTCGCCCCCGCCCAGACGGCCGGAGTAGTTGCGCGAATTCACATTGGCCGTCCCGGCGACCGAGGCCGCATCCTTGGGCAGGCCGGGCACCCGGATTTCTTCGCCCGCGGCATCGGCCAGAACCTCGACCACCCGCACCTCGTTTTCCGCCAGCGCCAGCACGAAGGCGTGCTGCGGCACCGACACCGCACGGATCAGCGGCTTGATGTGGAACCGGTCGGCGACCTGCACGGTCTCGGACAGGTGGTTGGGCAGACGGAAAGTGCGGATGCTGTCGGGGGTGACGAAAACCACAAGGCTGTTGGACTGGAATGTCCAGAAATCGTCATCGTCGATCAGGTCCTGCACCTGTTCGGAGACCGGCCAGATCGTGCGCTTGGCGGCGCCGGCCTCTTCCAGTTGCGCCTCGGCCTGTTTCAGAAGCTGGCCGAGCCGGGTGCGCGCCTCGCCGATCCTCTGGGTTTCGGGCGTAGTGGCGAGATAGATCGAGACCGACGCCTCGGCCCGCGCCGCAACCAGCGCCTGCATTTCGGATTTGGTGGGAATATCGACGTAAAGCATTGTGCCTCCGGTTCAGGAATTCCCCGCCCAAGTCGCATGAAGGGGCGGGAAGATCAACGCATGGCTTGGCGCGGGCGATCCCGCATCGGCGATCAGCCGCGGGCGGCCTTTTCGGCAAGGCCGGAGCGGCCCTCGCGCCGCTCCAGTTCGGCCAGAACATCGGCCAGCGCCACATCGCGTGCGGCCAGCATGACCAGCAGGTGATAGAGCACGTCCGCCGCCTCTGATGTCAGGCGCGCGCGGTCGCCGCGCACGGCCTCGATCACCGCTTCCACCGCCTCTTCGCCGAATTTGCGCGCGCAGGTCTCCGGGCCCTCGGCCAGCAGACGCGCGGTCCAGCTTTCGCCCGGGTCAGTGCCGCGTCGCGCGGCGATGGTGGCGGCCAGACGGTCGAGCGGATGGGCGGGGGCGGTCATGCAAGCCTCACGGGGATGCCGGCGGCGGCCATATGGGCCTTGGCCTCGCCGATGGTGAATTCGCCGAAATGAAAGATCGAGGCGGCAAGGACCGCACTCGCCCGCCCCTCCGTCACGCCTTCGACCAGATGGTCGAGCGTGCCGACACCGCCGCTGGCGATCACCGGCACGGGCACCGCATCGGCGATGGCGCGGGTCAGGGGAAGGTTGAAGCCCGCGCGTGTGCCGTCGCGATCCATGCTGGTCAGCAGGATCTCGCCCGCGCCCCTGGACGCCACATCGCGGGCAAACTCCACCGCGTCGATGCCCGTGGGCCGGCGCCCGCCATGGGTGAAGATCTGCCACCGGCCCGGCGCCACGGTCTTGGCGTCGATGGCCACGACAATGCACTGGCTGCCGAAGCGGTCGGCGGCGCGCGCGACCACATCCGGGTCGGCCACGGCGGCGGAGTTGAACGACACCTTGTCCGCCCCGGCCAGCAGAAGCGCGCGCACATCCTGCGGCGTGCGCACGCCCCCGCCCACGGTCAGCGGCATGAAGCACTGCTCGGCGGTGCGGGTCACGAGGTCATACATCGTGCCGCGATTCTCGTGGGTGGCGTGAATGTCGAGGAAACACAATTCATCCGCGCCGGCCGCGTCATAGGCCCGCGCGGCCTCCACCGGGTCGCCGGCATCCACCAGATCGACGAAATTGACGCCCTTGACCACGCGGCCGTCGGCCACGTCGAGGCAGGGGATGATCCGGGTCTTGAGCATGGTCCCTCCGCATGGCTCGCGCGCGCTTCTCGCCCAGCGGGGCGGATCAATCAACCCTGCGGCCGCACCGGCGGCCCCTTTGGCCAGCCCAGCGCCGGGTCAACCCTGCGCCGGGATCAGCCCAGCGCCGCCAGCGCCGCCCGCAAATCGAGCGCGCCGTCATAAAGCGCCCGGCCCGAGATCGCGCCGGCGATGCCGCCCGCATCGCGCAGCGCCAGAAGATCGGCGAGCGACGACACCCCGCCCGAAGCGATCACCGGAATCGCCACCGCCTGCGCCAGCGCCGCCGTGGCCGCAGTATTCGGCCCCTGCATGGCGCCGTCGCGCTCGATATCGGTGTAGATGATCGCCGCCACGCCGGCATCCTCGAAACTGCGGGCAAGATCGGTGGCCTGCACCTCGGTCACCTCGGCCCAGCCGCGCGTGGCCACGCGGCCGCCGCGCGCGTCGATGCCCACGGCAACCTGCCCGGGAAAGGCCGCCGCCGCCTGCCGCACCAGTGCCGGATCCTCCACCGCCACGGTGCCGAGGATCACCCGCGCCACGCCGCGCTTCAGCCAGCCCTCGATCGTGGCCATGTCGCGGATGCCGCCGCCGAGCTGGCAGGGCAGGTCCACCGCATCGAGGATCGCCTCCACCGCCGTCCCGTTGACCGGCGCGCCCGCGAAGGCACCGTTCAGATCCACCAGATGCAGCCATGCGCAGCCCGCATCGGCAAAGGCGCGGGCCTGCGCCGCCGGGTCCTCGCCGAACACCGTGGCCTTGTCCATATCGCCGCGCAGCAGCCGCACGCACTGGCCGTCCTTGAGGTCGATCGCGGGGTAGAGGATCATCGCTTGGCCTTCCGCTGTGGTCGT
The DNA here is from genome assembly GCA_007129775.1 of Paracoccaceae bacterium. Classification (GTDB taxonomy): domain Bacteria; phylum Pseudomonadota; class Alphaproteobacteria; order Rhodobacterales; family Rhodobacteraceae; genus Rhodobaculum. The sequence continues at coordinate 5,044 of SKUV01000010.1, forward strand.
TCGTCGGAGGTCTTAGCGCCAATGCGGCGGCCCCGCCAGCCCGCCATGTTGGCGCAAACCGGCTTGCCATTCCGGTCCCCGGCACCTATGGCGGACGTCCTTTCGTGCAACCGGGGGCTGAGGCATGGCGGATCGCGGAAACGGGGGTGCAGCCGATGCGCGCGGGCGCGCGCTGTGGCTGGCGGTGATGGCGGCGCTGGTTCTGGCCGGGGGCGCGGTGCCCTACGGCCTCTTGGCGGGGCCGGCGCCGGGTCTGGCGGTGGCGGGCTTCTGGGTCGGCTTCGGCATCGCGGTGATCGCGATGATCGCCGTGGCCACCCTGCGCTGGCGGGATTGAGCCGATGATCGCACCCGCCCTGATCTGGGCCGTGATCGCGGCTTTCGCCACGCTCGGCTGCATCATCGCCTTGCGCGCATGGCGCCGCACCACCGGCACGGCGGGGGATTACTATCTCGGCGGCGGGCGGATGGGGGGCGTCGTCGCGGGGCTGTCCTATGCGGCGACCACCTATTCGGCCTTCATGCTGGTGGTGCTGACGGGGCTGACCTATCGCGGCGGGATGGGTGCGCTGGGCTTCGAATTGATCTATTTCGCGGGGCTGGGGCTTCTGGTGATCTTCGCGCCGCGCTTCTGGCTCGCCTCGCGGCGCTGGGGCTTCATCTCGCCGACCGAGATGGTGGGCGCGCGTTATGGCTCCCCGCTGGTGGCCAAGGTGATGGCGGGCCTGAGCCTTCTGTTCCTGCTGCCCTATTGCACGACGCAGATGGCCGGTATCGGGCTGTTGCTGTCGGGGGTGACCGGCGGGCAGATCACGCTCTTTCAGGCGGTGGCCACGGGCGCGGTGCTGGCGCTGTTCTGGGCGCTGGTGGCGGGGCTGCGCTCGGTTGCGTGGACGGATGCGGCGCTGTCTGGGGTGATGTTTGTATCGGCGCTGCTGGCGGTGGGCTTTGCGGTATCCTATCTGGGCGGCTGGGGCGCCTTCATCGCCCGGGCCGAGGCCGAGAACCCTGAATGGCTCGGCGTGCCCGGCCCGGGGTTGTGGAGCCTGCCGACCTTTCTGGCGCTGTCGTTTCCGTGGTTCTTTTTCGTGCTGTCGAACCCGCAGGTCAGCCAGCGGCTGTTCATCCTGCGCGATTTCGCGGCCATGCGCACGATGATCCTGTGGGTGCTGGGCTTCGGCTTTGTCTTCACGCTGGTCTCGGTGCTCTGGGGCTTCGCCGCGCTGCAGATCGCGCCGGGGCTGGAGAATACCTCGATGGCGACGCCGGCGCTTCTGGGCTCGGGCGCGGTGCCGGTCTGGGTGGCGCTGCTCCTGATCCTCGGGATCCTGTCGGCGGCGATCTCGACGCTCGATTCCATCGCGCTGACGGTGGGCGCGATGGTGGCGCGCGATGTGGTGGGCAAGTCCGGCGGCGATGGCGCACAAATCCTCGCCGGGCGGATCGTGATGGTGATCGTGATCCTGTTCGCGAGCTTTTTCGCGCTGGAACAGGCGCAGATCGTGGATCAACTGGCCGCGCTTTCGGCGGCGGGGCTGCTGGTGGCGGTGCCGCCCATCGTCGGTGCGTTCTTCTGGCGGCGCGGCACCGCCGCCGGCGCGCTGGCCGGCATGACCGGCGGTGCCGCAGTGGCGATCTGGCTGGCGCTGGGGCAGGGGATGAGCGTTTTCAACCCGGTCCTGCCCTTCAGCGTGGCCGGGGCGAGCGTGGTGCTGTTCGTGGCCGTCAGCCTGCTGTCGCGCCCGCGGCCCGGGGCGCTCGATTTCCAGAGCGAACTGGCCGACGAACTGGCCCGCCACCGGGCGTGGTGACGCGGCCGGCCGGCGCCGCGTCGCCGTCGAAGCCGCAGGAACCGGGTCGCCACCGCCCGCCCGGGCCGGTAGACCCGGCCCATCCGGCAGACGAGGGCGGGCCATGAGCAATTCGGACTGGGCGAAGCTGACGCTTCTGGCGCTCCTCTGGGGAACCACCTTTTTCTATGTGGAGATCGCGCTGACGGCGCTGCCGCCGCTGACGATCGTGCTCCTCCGGGTCGGGCTCGGGGCGCTGGTCCTGTGGGCGGTGCTGCGCCTGACGGGGGTGGCGGTGCCGCGCGACCCGGCGATCTGGCGGATGTTCTTCGTGATGGGGTTTCTCAACAACCTCGTGCCCTTCACGCTCTTTGCCTTCGGGCAGAGCCATATCGCAAGCGGCCTCGCCGCGATCCTGAATGCGACGACGCCGCTCTTCACGATCCTCGTGGCCCATGTGCTGACCGGGGATGACCGGCTGACGCCCGCCAAGGCGCTGGGGCTCGGGCTGGGCTTTGGCGGGGTCGTGGTGCTGATGGGCGGCACGGCGCTGGCGCCGGTGGGCGGGCTGGTGCTGCTGGCGCAGGCGGCCTGCGTGGGGGCGGCGCTGTCCTATGCCTTCGGCAGCGTCTACGGGCGCCGTTTCGCGCGGGCCGGCGTGCCGCCGCAGGCGACCGCCTTCGGGCAGGTTGCGGCGTCGAGCGTGATGCTCTTGCCGTTTGCGCTGATGATCGAGGCGCCGTGGCGCCTGCCGATGCCGCCGGCCCATGTCTGGGCCGCGGTGGGGGCGCTGGCCGTGCTCGGCACCGCGCTGGCCTATGTGATCTATTTCCGGCTGCTGGCCAGCGCCGGGGCGGTCAACCTGATGCTGGTCACCTTCCTGATCCCGGTCACCGCGCTGGCGCTGGGCATCGGCGTTCTGGGCGAACGGCTGGCGCCGCACCACCTTGCCGGCATGGGGCTGATCGGGCTGGGGCTCGTGGCCATCGACGGCCGCGCCACCGCCGCGTTGCGCCGGCGCCTGCGCGCCGGTCGGCTCAGGGCGCCCAGGTCAGGAAGTTTGCGATAAGCCGCAGCCCGGTGGCCTGGCTCTTTTCCGGGTGGAACTGGGTGCCCACCACATTGCCGCGCCCGACGATGGCGGTGATCGGTCCGCCATAATCCACATGCGCCAGCCGGTCGGCCGGGTCATCCACCCGGAAGTGATAGGAATGCACGAAATAGGCATGATCGCCCGAGGCGATGCCCGCCAGCAGCGGGTGCCGGCCCTCCGTGATCAGGTCGTTCCAGCCCATATGCGGCACCTTCAGCGCCGGATCGGCCGGGGCGATGCGCACCACCTCGCCCCCGATCCAGCCGAAGCCCGGCGTCTCTTCGTATTCGCGCCCCCATGTGGCCAGCATCTGCATCCCCACGCAGATGCCCAGAAACGGGATCGCGCGCCGCTCCACCGCCTCGGTCAGCGCCTCTTCCATGCCCGGCACCGCCACCAGCGCGCGCCGGCAGGCCGGAAAGGCGCCGTCGCCGGGAAGCACCACCCGGTCGGCCCGCGCCACATCCTCGGCCCGGGACGAGACCAGCACATCGCCGCCCCCCACTTCGGCAGCCATGCGCTGAAACGCCTTTTCGGCCGAATGCAGGTTGCCGCTGTCGTAATCGACCAGAACCGTCAGCACCGCCGCCCCCTCACAGCGCGCCCTTGGTCGAGGGGATGGCGCCGGCCTGCCTCGGGTCGGGCTCCACCGCCGCGCGCAGGGCCTGCGCCACCGCCTTGAACGCCGCCTCGGCGATGTGGTGGCTGTTGACGCCGTGGATCATGTCCACATGCAGCGTGATCCCGCCATGGGTCGCGAGCGCCTGAAAGAACTCGCGCACAAGCTCGGTATCGAAGCTGCCGACCTTCGCCGTGGGAAAGGCCACGTTCCACACCAGAAAGGGCCGCCCCGACAGATCGAGCGCGGCGCGCAGCAGCGCGTCGTCCATGGGCAGATGGCAGGCACCATAGCGCCGGATGCCGCGCTTGTCGCCCAGCGCCTGCGCAAGGGCCTGCCCAAGCACGATGCCGCAATCCTCCACGCAATGGTGATCGTCGATATGCAGATCACCCTGAGCCCACAGGGTGATGTCGATCAGGCTGTGGCGCGCAAGCTGGTCGAGCATATGGTCGAAAAAGCCGATCCCCGTGGCGATCTCGCGCGCGCCGTTGCCGTCGAGGTTCAGCGTCGCCGAAATATCGGTCTCGGCGGTCTTGCGGGTGATGGTGCTCGTGCGCATGGCGCCCTCGTGCTGGTCCGGAACCCGCGCCTTATAGGCAGAGCCGCTGGCGAAAGGAAGCCTCGCGCTTTGGGCTTGCGGCGCGCGGGCCGAGGCAGTAATCAGAAGCCCGCGCGCGGGTGTAGCTCAATGGTAGAGCAGCAGCTTCCCAAGCTGACGACGAGGGTTCGATTCCCTTCACCCGCTCCAGCCCTCTCCCGCTTTGGCAAACCGGTTTCGGCTGGTTTCTTCGCACCCGCGACCCGCGGTCGATTGTGTGCGGGGGCTTGGCGCTGCCGGCGGGCCGTGAGGAAGGACGTCACGTTCCTCGGCGTTGTGCAAAGCGCCGCCCCTTTTCAGGTTCGCGTGCTGCCTTGTGCCTGAAAACGCGCGGCGAACGCGGGGGGCGACAGGGGCGCGAGCACCCCGCGGAGCCTTGCGCGACAATTCCGGCAATCGGGAGGGCTTTCCCGACGGGGCATCGGGCCGGCCGGATCGCGGGCTGGCGACGCCGCACAAACGGAAAAGGGCGCGCCTTGACAGACGCGCCCCAAATCCTGACCCGAGCCTTAACTCAGCTGATATCGACAGGCGGCGGCGCAGCGGGGGGCGGCGCAGCGGGGGGCGGCGCCGGAAGCCCAACCGGCTGGTCCGCTGCAAGCTGTGAGCCGGCGGAGATGATCGCAGTAGCCTGTTGCGGGTCCTGCACCTCGGCGGCAACCTCGCCCAGAACCTGCGCTGCCGCGGCGCGAGCGTCGGGCGGCGAACCGGCGCTGGATTGCACAACGGTCTCGGCGATCAAGCCAAGTTCGGCATCGAGCGCCGGGCCGACCACACCGGCGGCGCGCAGCGCCGCGATCTGGGCCCGGACGACGTCACCGCAATTGACAGCTGCGCCGGAGCAGGCAGCGGCGATCGCCTGCACGTTCGCTTGCTGCGCTTCAGCCTGCGACATCGGCGCAAGCACCATGACGCCTGCCAGCAAGAACGCAAATCTCTTCATCGTTAAAACCTTTCCTGTCCTTCAGGGCACGCCTGATCCCGCGCCTGCTCGAATCTTCGGACGAACCACCGAGTCGCGACTCTGCCCTGAACTGTTGTCAAATTAGCACCTGCCCGCAGGGTGGTCAACCGGATGTGAGGGCGATTTCCGAAAGCCGACGTCACGAATCAGCGCGAATCGGCCGCTTTGGGCTGCGGCGAAAAGATGCCCTGTGCCAGAGGCTTGGCGTCCGGGTATAGCGTCCGGGTATAGCGTCCGGGTATAGCGGCCGGGTATAGCGGCCGGGTATAGCGGCCGGGTATAGCGGCCGGGTATAGCGTCCGGGTATCGGGGCAGGGCGGATCGGCATGCGGCGGGCTGGCACGCTTTGTTCCGCGGCGCCTGTGCCCGGGCGCCTGTGCCCGGATTTTGCGCAGCCCGCCCTGGTCCGGAGTGCCGCCGTCGCGCTCTCCGCCGCCGGCGAAGGGGCGCGGACGTTGACCCTGCCCGCACCCGTGGTAAACCCCCGGTCCGGACCTGTCGCAGCCCCGGGCCAACGGGCCGGCGCGGCCGGTCGCCCACGATCCCGGGAACACCGCCATGAATGTCTTCAACGACCTGCGCGCAACGGTTCTGGCCGAACTGGATGCCATGGTCGCCGAGGGAACGCTGCCCGAGGGGCTCGATTTCGGCGCCGTGACGGTGGAGCCGCCGCGCGACCCGGCCCATGGCGATATGGCCACCAACGCCGCGATGGTGCTCGCTCGGCCCGCGGGCATGGCGCCGCGCGACATCGCCGGGGCGCTGCAGGCGCGGCTGGCGCGCGATGCGCGGTTGACGGCGGTCGAGGTGGCGGGGCCGGGGTTTCTCAACATGCGGCTCGATGCGGCGGTCTGGCGCGAGATGCTGGCCCGGATCCTTGCCGCCGGCCCCGAATTCGGCCGCGCGCAGTCCGGGGCGGGGCGGCGGGTGAATGTGGAATTCGTCTCGGCCAACCCGACCGGGCCGATGCATGTGGGCCACACCCGCGGCGCGGTTTTCGGCGATGCGCTGGCGCGGCTTCTGGCCTTCGCCGGCTGGGAGGTGACGCGCGAATACTACATCAACGACGGCGGCGCGCAGGTCGATGTGCTGGCGCGTTCGGCCTATGAACGCTATCGCGAGGCCCATGGCCACGCCCCGGCCATCGCCGAGGGGCTTTATCCCGGGGATTACCTGATCGAGGTGGGCGAGGCGCTCAGGGCCGAATACGGGCCGCGCTATCTCGACCGCCCCGAGGCGGAATGGCTGGGCCCCTTTCGCGATTTCGCGACCAAGCGGATGATGACGATGATCCGGGCCGATCTTGCCGCGCTCGGGGTCGAGATGGATGTCTATTCCAGCGAAAAGGCGCTTTACGGCACCGGCCGGATCGAAAGCGCCATCGAGACGCTGCGCGGCATGGGGCTGATCTACGAGGGCACGCTGGAGCCGCCCAAGGGCAAGGTGCCCGAAGATTGGGAGCCGCGCGAACAGACGCTGTTCCGCTCCACCGCCCATGGCGACGACGTGGACCGCCCGGTAAAGAAATCCGACGGCGGCTGGACCTATTTCGCCCCCGACATCGCCTATCACCACGACAAGATCGAACGTGGCTATGATCTGCTGATCGACGTCTTCGGCGCCGATCACGGCGGTTATGTCAAACGGATGAAGGCCGCGGTATCGGCGCTGTCGCAGGGCCGCGTGCCGCTGGAGATACGGCTGGTCAACCTCGTGCGGCTTTTCCGCAACGGCGAACCCTTCAAGATGTCGAAACGGGCCGGCACCTTCGTCACCTTGCGCGATGTGGTCGATCAGGTCGGCGCGGATGTGACTCGCTTCGTGATGCTCACGCGCAAGAACGACGCGCCGCTCGATTTCGATTTCGACAAGGTGCTGGAGCAATCCAAGGACAACCCGGTCTTCTACGTGCAATACGCCCATGCCCGGGCCTGTTCGGCGCTGCGCAAGGCCGCGCAGGGGCTCGATGTCTCGGACGCGGCGCTGGCACAGGCCGATCTGAGCCACATCGCCCACCCGGCCGAGATCGCCCTTGCGCGGAAACTCGCCGAATGGCCGCGTCTGGTGGAGGTCGCCTCCGCCGCGGGCGAGCCGCATCGCGTGGCGCTTTACCTTTCGGAACTGGCGGCCGAATTCCACGGATTGTGGAACCGCGGCAATGAAGACCCGGCCCTGCGCTTCGTGCAGGAGGATGCGCCCGAGGCCACACTTGCCAAAATCGCCCTCGTGCGCGCCTGCGCCGTTGTCATTTCCTCTGCACTTGCTATCCTAGGCGTCACCCCGGCCGAAGAGATGCGCTGAATATCGCACGCCGCCGGGGCCGGAGCAGTCGGAGGGCCGGGGCACGCGTACCTGCGTCCGGCCTGCGTGAGGCGGGATATGGCAGAACTGGATTTCGACGTCGCAGATGCCGCGCCGCGCCCGTCGCGGTTTCAGGCCCTGGCGAACTGGGCCGGCGCCGCGATATCGCTGGCGCTGTTGGCCGGCATCTCGATCTGGGGTTACGGGCTGATCAAGCGCGACGTGACGGGCGTGCCGGTGGTGCGCGCGATCGAGGGGCCGCTGCGGGTGGCGCCGGACGATCCGGGCGGCAGGCAGGCGGCCTATCGCGGGCTGGCGGTGAATGCGGTTGCGGCCGAAGGTGTGGCAGCACCCGTGCCCGAGCGGGTCGTTCTGGCGCCGCCGCCCCTTCGGCTGGATTCGCCCCTGCCCGAGGCATCGACGCGGGGCGCCACGCTGGCCGCAGCAACGCCGCCGGAAACGGGGGATGAGGCCAGCGCCGCGCCCGAGCCGCAACGCGTTGCGG
>SKUV01000105.1 GCA_007129775.1 Paracoccaceae bacterium
CGACGAGCCGGGTGATGACGAGCCGGGCGACGACGAGCCCGGTGATGATGAGCCCGGTGACCACGAGCCCGCGGATGAGCGTGGCAGCGACGAGCGCGGTGCGAGCGGGCGCGATCCCTTCGCGCCGGATGCCGAGCGCGGCCAGCCGGGCGAACGGGGTGAGCCGGGCCAGCGCCCGGGGGTTCGCCCCCTGCCGCCGCCGCCGCGCAACGAAAGCGGTGTCGGTCGCGAGCAGCGGCCGGAGCCCGGGCGCGGGCGCGCCGATGAGGAGGAAGAGGACGAGGAAGACGGCCGCGACGAACGCGGTGAGAGCGGTCAGCCTCGCGAACCCGGCGGGCGCGGTGCTGGGGAGGCGCGGCGATAGCTGCGGCGCGCCGGGCGGGCCGAGGGGCGGTTGCGCTGGCGCTTGCCGGTGCGCTCGCCGCTGCGTTTGCCCTCGCCCCATATCCTTCGTTTGCGGCCGATCCCGTGACGGAGCGCCGTTTCGGCGACTGGGTCCTGATCGCCGCGCCCGGGGCCTGCCAGTTGGTCACACAGGTGATTTCGGCCCGCAGCGGCGCCGTTCTGCTGGAGATGATCCTTATCGCGCCGCCGCCCGACAGCCCCGGCGCGCGGATCGGGCTGCGGGTGCCCACGGGGGCGAGCCTGCGCGACGGGATCGCCTATCGCCACCCCGACGGCCCGGCCATCGGGCTCGAATGGCAGAATTGCGATGCGCAGATGTGCCTCGCCGCCGGCGCGCTGAGCGACGATGGCCTGCGCCGGTTGCTGCGCGGCAACCGCGTGGTCGCGGGGTTTCGCCCTTTGCCCGGGGCGCAGCCGGTCAATATCGAGGTGTCGCTGCGCGGCACCTCCGCAGGCTGGGCGGCCCTGAGCGATTGCGGCTGAGCGCGCCGCCGGGCCTCAGCGCCGGCGCAGCCGCAGAAAGGTGAACATGCCCAGGGGCGGCAGCGTGCGCTGCTCGACGACTTCCAGCGCATCGCAGCCCAGCACCCGATCGATCTTGAAATCCGAATGCCAGCCCAGCGCGTTGGCGAAGGGAGCGAAGGCACGCTCCAGCATCGCGAGAAACCCGCTCTGGCGGGCGAAATGGTTGATGATCAGCACCTCGCCGCCCGGTTTGCAGACGCGCGCCATCTCTTCCATCACCCGCTCGGGCTCGGGCACGACCGAGACCAGATACATCGCCACGACGGTATCGAAGGCGGCGGTTTCGAAATCGAGCGTCCGGGCGTCCATCTGGCGCAGTTCGACCACATGCGCGAGCTTTTCGTCGCGCACCTTGGCCTGAGCCTTGGCCAGCATCTCGTGCGAGAAATCGATGCCGGTGACCTGCAGGTCGGGCTTGTAGTCGCGCAGCGACAGCCCGGTGCCCACGCCGACCTCCAGAACCGCGCCCGCGCGGCCGTTGATGTATTCGACCGCCCGGCGCCGGCCGGGCCGGGTGATCAGCCCGAAGGTTCCGTCATAGACGGGGGCCCAGCGGCGATACGAGCTTCCGACGGCGTCCAGTTCCATGACAGTTCGTCCTTTTCCTCGTGGTGGCGCGGCCTCGCGCCCGTGGCTTCGGTCTTGGCGGTCAGGCCGCGCGCTTGCGGCTGCGCAGCATGGCCCATGCCAGTGTGAGCCCATAGGCCAGATTGGCCAGCACCATCAACAGCCAGAAGCGTGTGAACATCAGACCGACGACAATGGCCATGCCGATCAGCACGAGGCCGACCTTGTCGCGCGCGATGCGCAGGGCCTTGGGCGAAAGCGTGGGCAGCTTGCTGATCATCAGGGCACCGACGCAACCCAGATAGATCGCCACGCCCAGCGGATATTCCTGCAGATGCAGCAGCCCGTCGAGCGACAGGAACACCGGCAACAGCGCGAGCATCGCCCCCGCCGGTGCCGGCACGCCCACGAAGTGAACCCGCGCGCCCTGCGCCACCGGCGCCTCGCGCGTGACGTTGAACCGCGCCAGCCGCAGGCAGCAGCAGCAGGCGTAGATCAGAACGAAGATCCACCCCAGCCCGGCCAGCCCCCCGGCGGCGAAGATATAGACGAGCACCCCCGGCGCGACGCCGAAATTCACGAAATCGGCAAGCGAATCCAGTTCGGCGCCGAAATGGCTCGTGGCCTGCAGCCGCCGCGCCAGAAGCCCGTCGAGCCCGTCGATCACGGCCGCGAAGATGATCAGCATCGCCGCGATCTCGAAGCGTTCGGCGATGGCGAAGCGGATCGAGGTCAGCCCCGCGCAAAGGCCTAGGATCGTCACCAGATTGGGCAGAAGATGCAGAAACGGCATCTGCTCGCGATGACGAAAGACCGCGCGGCGCGCCATGGATCAGCGCACCTCGCCCTGACGCGCGGGCTCCTGACCGGCCAGATCGGCCAGCACGGTCTCGCCCGCCACCATGGTCTGGCCGACCGTCACCAGCGGTGCCACGCCGTCGGGCAGATAGACATCGAGGCGCGAGCCGAAGCGGATCAGCCCGAAGCGCTCGCCCGTGCGCAGAAGCTGGCCGTCACGCACCTCGCAAAGGATGCGCCGGGCCACCAGCCCGGCGATCTGCACAACGCCCAGATGGCGGCCGTCCTCCATCCGGATCACAATCCCGTTGCGCTCGTTATCCTCGCTGGCCTTGTCGAGCGAGGCGTTGAGGAACTTGCCCGGGCGATAGGCGATGCGTGCGATGCTGCCGCCGATGGGGGCGCGGTTCACATGGCAGTTGAAGACATTCATGAAGATGCTGATGCGGGTCAGGGGCGCCTCGCCCAGTTCCAGTTCCGCCGGCGGCACGGCTGGCTCCAGCAGCGACACGATGCCATCGGCGGGGCTGACAACCAGCCCCTCGCGCGTGGGCGTGACCCGGTCGGGATCGCGGAAGAAATAGTAGCACCAGATCGTCAGCACCACCCCGATCAGGCCCAGATAGGTGTGCAGCAGGAAAAGGCCGACCGTCACCGCCGCGAAGATGGCGACGAATTTCTGCCCCTCGCGGTGCATTGGCTTGATCACGGTATCAAGCATGTTCATGCGGCAGCCCCCCTTCGCCACGCCGCGGTGCCCGGTATCTGGGCGGCGCCTGCGTCAACGCGCGTTTGTCATGAAACGGGGGCGCTTGGCAAGCATTGGCGACGCCGACGCGGGCCGCTCAGCCGGGCTGGGGTGGGCGCAGAGCCGGCAGGGCATCGCGGACCGAAGCACGCAGCCCCTGGGCCTTGCCCTCGCGCGCAAGCTCCAGCAGCCGGACACGCATCCGCGGTTCCCAGAAATCGTTGATATGGGCGGCGATGGCCTCGGGGCCGCCGTCGGGCTGATGCTCGAAGAAGGCGGCGATCTGGTTGGCCATGCGGATCAGTTTTTCAGGCGACATGGGAGCTTTCCTGCGGCGCGCTCAGGCGGTGGGGATGGGTGAAGACCTCAAACCCCTCGGGCCGGGCAAGGCCGATCAGGGTCAGGCCCGAGGCCTCGGCCATGCGCACGGCATGGGCGGTGGGCGCGGAGGCGCCGATCAGCACCGGCGCGCCCATGGCCGCGGCCTTCTGGATCAGGTCGATC
>SKUV01000265.1 GCA_007129775.1 Paracoccaceae bacterium
GCGCGCACGCATCGCCCGCAGGATGCGCCAATGCTCCACCCGCGCGTCGGACTGGCGCTCCGGATCGAGGCCCGAGCGCACGCGATAGATCCGCACGAGGTAATACAACTCGTCGCACAGCAGCGCCCGGATGCGACGATTGCCGCATTCCTCGGCGATGCGGCGGTGCAGGTCGAACTCCTGCGCCGCGCCCCTGGCCCCCTCGAAATCGGTGATCAGCCGGGCAATCGCCGCGTCGCTCATCGCTTCGGTGGCCAGCCGGACGCTCATCCCCTCGACCGATTCGCGCAACTGGAAGATTTCCATCATGTCCTGGGTGTCCAGATTGACGACGCGGGCGCGGTGATAGGGTTGCTTGTGCACCAGCCCTCGCCCCTCCAGCGCCTTGACCGCCTCGCGCACCGGGCCGCGGCTGACATTGAACCGGGCCGCGAGCGCCACTTCGTTGACCTCGCCGCCGAGGGGCAGCTCACCGCTCAGGATCAACCGGAAAATCCCCTCGATCACTTCGGGCACGAGGGTGGTCTGTTCGCGCATCGGGCACACTCCGAAAGGCCGGCCGCGCAGGCGCGACGCGGCTGCGGCAGTCTTGCCGATCCGGCGCGCGGGCTCAAGGCTGCAGGGCTCAAGCCTGCGGGCTCAGGATTGCGGGCTCAGGATTGCGGCTGGCCGAGGCGGCCGCCGCGGCGCGTGGATGTCCGGCCGGGGTGGCATGGGGCGGCGAAGATGATAGGCTCGGGCAATGTTGCGCCTGTTCAGCCTGTTCGGAAAATCCGCCGCGGTGAACGCCGTCGATGATGCCCTGCGCGCAGCGGGGGTGCACCCCATCCTCGTGCCCGAAGCGGTGAAGCTGACACTCATCCGTCTGCACCGGCAGGCAGGGTCGGAGGGGGCCGGGGCATACGGCCCCTCGGCCGAGCTTCTGGCCTTCTGTCTTCTGGGGCGAGAGGGCTTTGACGAATGCAACGGGGCGGCGGCGGCGGAGCGGTCGGAGACGCGGCTGGAAGCAGCCGTGGCCGAGGGCGATTCCTTCGATTCGCGGCTTGTCCTGCTGGCCCTGCACGCCGGGCTGGTCGCGCCCGAGATCGCCGACACGCTCGATATCCAGCAGGAGGGCTGAGCGCGCGGCGCGCCCGCCCCGGCGCTACTCCCGCCGCGCCCCGAAAAGCCAGGCATCGAGACGCTCCAGCGTCGCGAAGAATCCGATCCGCACCAGCAGATTGTAAAGCGTGCCCGAAAAGCCGTTGACCAGAATCGCCCGGACCACGTGAAAGCCCACGACCAGCGCCACGCTGAGGTTCAGAAACTGCGCCGTCAGCGCCATTTCCGCCATCCCCCCGGCCGAGGTGGCCAAGGCCGCCGTGGCCGGATCGAGCGTGCTCAGGGACGCCACGATCATCCCCAGACCGAACAGGCAGGCCGACACGAGCACGGTAAAAACGGACATGACCACCGACATCCGCGGCAGCCGCAGGATGATTTCCCGCCGAAAGCGCCCGCCGATGGCCATGCCGAGCATCAACTGCCCGCCATAGAAGACCGGGCGCGGCATGGCGCCGACGATCACCTCGGTCGATGACAGGATCGCTGCACCGATGAGCGCCCCCAGAACCCACGGATTATTGGCCCGCGCCAGCGTCACCACCAGAACGCCGATCAGCGCCACGCCGAACAGCAGCGGCAATTCGGTGTAGGGGACGATGCGCAATTCCCCGCCATAGGGTTCGAACGTCCCTTCGATGCCCAGCGCCACGATCACCGGCGGCAGCAGGCAGACCACCAACGCCACGCGAATCGCCTGCGACAGCGCGATGGGTTCGCTGGCTGCGCCCATCCGAGCACCGATATTGGCCATTTCGGTCAATCCGCCGGGCATCAGCGCGAAATAGGCGGTGATCCGGTCGAGCCGGCCCATCCGCGCCAGAAACACGCTGAAGGCCGAAGTCACGGTGATCGACACCAGCGCCAGCAGCAGCATGTAGGGCAGCCAGCCCAGCATCTCGGCGAGCAGGCTGGCCGTGACATGCAGGCCCAGACCGGCGCCGATGGCCAGCTGGCCCGCGCGACGCGCCCGCTCGGAGCGAAAGACCGACAGCCCAGCCACCGACAGCGCCGCGGTCGACACCAGCGGGCCCAGAACCCATGCGAGCGGCACCTGAAGCGTGTGAAACAACAGCCCCGCGCCGAAGGCGACAACGAGGCTTGCCGCGATCAACCCGATATCGCGCCAGGCGATGCCCATCATGGCCGGCCCGCCGCCGCAGCGCCCCGCTGCCGCGCAGATCGTGCCGCCGGCCACCGTGGCTGCATGCGCGCGGTCATGCCCGCCCTGCCGTTCTGCTTTCGCTCAATCTGCCGCTGCCCTTCATCCGGCCCAGACGGGAGGCCTCCTGATCTCCGGTTCGGGGGCCTTATCGACGATATACCCGCTGGTTGCAAATCAGGCGGTGCCGGCGGTCCTGGCCGCCGGGCCCGGACGGCAGCACCGGGCAGCAACCCGAATTGCCGGTGATTACGCCCCTGCCCGGTGATTTCGCCCCTGCCCGGTGATTTCGCCCCTGCCCGGTGATTTCGCCCCTGCCCGTCGCCTCACACCGGCCCTGTCACCGCCGGCCGCTCCGGCGACTTGACCTCCGAGGCCGGCAGCGGCTTCGTCGGGTCTTTCGGGTTGGGATAAACGAGGCCTGCCGAGATCACCAGCTTGGCGGCATCCTCCACCTTCATGTCGAGCGGAATCACGTCGCGCTCCGGCACGAAAAGCAGAAAGCCCGAGGTCGGGTTCGGCGTGGTCGGCAGAAAGACGCTGACCAGCTGCTCCTCCACCGGCACCTTGGCCGCCAGTTCCCCCTTCGCCGTGGTCGAGATGAAGGCGACCGCCCAGATCCCCTTGCGCGGGTATTGCACGAGGCAGGCTCGCTCGAACGAGGTCTCGGCCTGCGAAAAGACGGTTTCGGCGATCTGCTTGACGGCGTTGTAGACCGAGCGGACCACGGGCATGCGGTCCACGATGCTCTCGCCCCAGGAAATGAAGGTCGAGCCGATCAACCCTTTGGCCAGCCATCCCACCAGCACCGCGAAAACGACGAAGATGATCACCCCGAGCCCGGGCACGTCGAGCCCGACCAGCGCCTCGGGGCGGTAGCGCGTGGGCACGAAGGGCAGCACCCAACCGTCAATCCAGCCAATCACGCGCCAGATCAGCCAAAGCGTCAGGGCGATCGGCGCGATCACCACGACACCGGTGAGAAAGCTGTTGCGGAGCCCCGCGAGCACACGGCGCCAGCGCGGGCTCTTCGCCGGGCGCTCGCTATCGTCGGCAGGTTGCATCGGGGCGGTTCCTCGCGATGGATGGAAAACGATGGTCCCGTATCTAGGGGTTCCGCGGCGGTGCAGCAAGCTTGCCGCCGGCGGGGCAGTGATGAGGGCGCGCGCTTGCCGCAGGAGCGGGCGCTGCAGGAGGCAGTGGCACTGTTGCGGTGGCGCGCCGAGGCGCGCTTTCGGCAGCGCGGGGACAGACGGCAACCCCAGGCAGCGCCCGC
>SKUV01000289.1 GCA_007129775.1 Paracoccaceae bacterium
CTCCAGCTCGCGGGTGCGGTGCATCTTGTTCAGACCCAGGCCCTTCAGCGTCTCGCGCTGGCGGGCCGGGCGGCGGATCGGGCTGCCGATCTGCTTGACGACGATTGTCTTTGCCATGATCGCGCTCCTTACGCCTCGGCCACTTCGGCTTCGGGCTTGCGCAGGATGTCGGCCACCTTTTTGCCGCGACGCTGGGCGACGCTGCGGGGGCTGGCTTCCTTTTGCAGGCCGTCCATCGTGGCCCGGATCATGTTGTAGGGGTTCTGGCTGCCGATGGATTTCGCCACCACGTCCTGCAGGCCCAGCATCTCGAACACCGCGCGCATCGGGCCGCCGGCGATGATGCCGGTGCCGGCCACGGCGGTCCGCATCACGACCTTGCCGGCGCCGTGACGCCCTTCGATGTCGTGGTGCAGGGTGCGGCCCTCGCGCAGGGGCACGCGGATCATCTGGCGCTTGGCCTGTTCCGTGGCCTTCCGAATGGCTTCGGGAACTTCCTTGGCCTTGCCCTTGCCGAAGCCCACACGGCCCTTCTGATCGCCCACCACGACGAGCGCGGCAAAGCCGAAGCGCTTGCCCCCCTTCACCGTCTTGGACACGCGGTTGATCGCCACCAGACGATCGGCGAATTCCGGGGTTTCATCGCGGTCGCGACGGTCCCTGCGGCTGTCTTCTCTTGCCATGATCGTCTCCTCAGAACTTCAGGCCGCCTTCACGGGCGGCGTCTGCAAGCGCCTTGATCTTCCCGTGAAAGAGGAAACCGCCGCGGTCGAAATACACGTCCTCGACCCCGGCCGCCTTGGCACGTTCGGCAATCGCCGTTCCGATCTTCGCCGCAGCCTCGATGTTGTTCGTGCCGACGAGGCCGAGATCCTTTTCCAGCGTCGAGGCGGCGGCGAGCGTGACACCGCGCGCGTCGTCGATCACCTGAACGCTGATATTCTTGTTCGAGCGATGGACCGACAGGCGCGCGCGCCCGTTGGCCATCTTCCGCAGCTTGTTCCGCACGCGCAGGCGGCGCTTCTGGAACAGCTTGTGCTTAGTGTTCGCCATCTGATGCGCCCCTTACTTCTTCTTGCCTTCCTTGCGGAAGATATACTCGTCCTTGTAGCGGATACCCTTGCCCTTGTAGGGCTCGGGCTGGCGCCACTCGCGGATATTGGCCGCCACCTGACCGACAAGCTGCTGGTCGATCCCCTCGATGGCGATCTCCGTCTGCTTCGGCGTGGTGATCGTGACGCCTTGCGGCGCCTCGAAGTTCACCTCGTGGCTGTAGCCCAGTGACAGCTTCAGCGTGTTGCCCGCCATGGCCGCGCGATAGCCGACGCCCACAAGCTCCAGATCCTTCCGGAAACCCTGCGAGACGCCCTGCACGAGGTTCGCGACCATGGTGCGGCTCATGCCCCATTGCTGGCGCGCGCGCTTCGAATTGCCACGCGGCTTGACCGTGATGACGTTGCCATCGAGCGTGATTTCCACATCGTCGTTGGCGGTGAAGTTCCGGGTGCCCTTGGGCCCCTTCACCTCGATCGTCTGACCCGAGATCTGGGCGCTTACGCCCGCGGGCAGCTCGACCGGTTTCTTTCCAATACGAGACATCCTGCCCTCCTCAGAACACGCGGCAGAGCACTTCGCCGCCGACATTGGCAGCGCGTGCGCTTGCGTCCGACATCACACCCTTGGGCGTGGAAACGACCGAAACGCCAAGGCCGTTGCGCACGCTCGGCATCTCGCTCACGCCGGTATAGACACGGCGCCCGGGGGTGGAGATGCGCTTGAGTTCGCGAATGACCGGCTGGCCGTCGTGATACTTCAGGCTGATCTCCAGCTCCGCATGGCCGCGGGCGTCGGTGCATTTCTCGTAGCCGCGGATATAGCCTTCATCAAGCAGCACATCGAGCACCCATGCGCGCAGCTTGGAGGCCGGGGTGCGCACGGTCGACTTGCCGCGCATCTGCGCGTTGCGGATGCGGGTCAGCATATCGCCGAGAGGATCGTTCATCGACATGGTCGCCCCTCCTTACCAGCTCGACTTGACCATGCCGGGGATCTGACCGTCCGAGGCCAGTTCCCGCAGCGCGATCCGCGAGATTTTCAGTTTGCGATAATACGCCTTCGGGCGACCCGTCAGCTGGCAGCGGTTGTGCAGGCGCGTCGCCGAGGAATTGCGCGGCAGCTTCGCCAGTTTCAGGTTGGCCTTGAACCGCTCTTCCATCGGGCGGCTGTCATCGGCGGCGATGGCCTTGAGTTCGGCGCGCCGGGCAGCGTATTGCTGCACCATCCGGGCGCGCTTCTTCTCGCGTTCGACCATGGATTTCTTTGCCATGTGTTTTCTCCCTCCCGCGATCAGCTGTTGAAAGGCATGTTGAAATGCTTCAACAGCGCCTTCGCTTCCGCGTCGGTTTTCGCGGTGGTGCAGATGATGACGTCCAGACCCCAGATCTCATCGACCTTGTCATAGTCGATCTCGGGGAAAACGATGTGCTCCTTGATGCCCATGGCGTAATTGCCGCGGCCATCGAAAGACGTGCCCTTCACGCCGCGAAAGTCGCGCACGCGCGGCAGGGCGACGGTGATCAGACGGTCGAGGAATTCATACATCCGGTCGCCGCGCAGGGTCACCTTGACGCCCAGCGGCATGTCTTCGCGCACGCGAAAGCCGGCGATGGAATTCTTCGCCTTCGTGATGACCGCCTTCTGGCCGGCGATGGCGGTCAGATCGGCCTCGGCCGACTTGATCTTCTTGCTGTCCTTGACAGCCTCGCCGATGCCCATGTTCAGCACGATCTTGTCGAGCCTGGGGATCATCATGTCGTTGGAATAGCCGAATTCCGATTTCATCGCCTCGCGGATGCGTGCGCGGTAATCGGCCTTCAGGCGCGGGGTGTAGCTGGCCGTGTCAAGCATCAGATCGCCTCCCCGGTGGTCTTGGCGTAGCGCACCTTCTTGCCGTCTTCCATGCGGAAGCCGACGCGGGTGGCCTTGCCGTTGTCATCCATCAGCGCGAGGTTCGACAGGTCGATCGGCATCGCCGTGGGGATGCGGCCGCCCTGTGTCTGCGCGCTTTGCTTGGTGTGGCGGATGGAAATGTTGATCCCGTCCACCACCGCCTTGCCGTCCTTCGGCATCACGCGGCTGATCTCGCCCTGCTTGCCCTTGTCCTTGCCGGCAAGCACGATCACCTTGTCGCCTTTTTTCAGCTTCGCAGCCATCAGAGCACCTCCGGCGCCAGCGAAATGATCTTCATGAAGTTCTTGGCGCGCAACTCGCGCACCACCGGCCCGAAGATGCGAGTGCCCACGGGCTCCCCGGCATTGTTCAGGATGACGGCGGCGTTGCGGTCAAAGCGGATGGCGGTGCCGTCCTCGCGGCGCACTTCCTTGGCGGTGCGCACGACGACGGCCTTGCGCACATCGCCTTTTTTCACGCGGCCACGGGGGATCGCCTCCTTGACCGACACCACGATGATGTCGCCCACAGAGGCATAGCGGCGATGCGAGCCGCCCAGAACCTTGATGCACTGCACCCGGCGAGCGC
>SKUV01000032.1 GCA_007129775.1 Paracoccaceae bacterium
CGCGCCGGGGGGCGCGCGGCTGCCGGCGAAAGGTATAGAAGATTTCGAGCGCCGGCGCCTCGCCCCCGGACGCCCCCTCAGCAGGCCCCTCAGCAGGCCCCTCGGCTGGCGGCGCGGCTGGCGCGTCATCTCCGGCACCCGCCGTTGCAGGGGCCGGGGCGGTGGCCGCGGTTTCGGGGGCCGCGGTTTCGTCAGAGGGCGCAGCGCAGCCCACATCCGCCGAAGCCGTATCTGCGGGGGTTGCAGCCTCTGCCGGCGCATCGGCGGGCGTCGGGGCAGGTTCCGCCGCGGGCGCCGTTGCCTCTGGCGCATCCGCCGGGGCGGCCCCCTCCGCCGGGGCGGCGCCGTCCTGGGCGTCTGCCGTCGCGACGCCTTCGGACACTCCCGCTGGCGTTTCAACCGCTTCCGGCTTGACCTTCACGCGTTCGCCCCGGGTGGCGGCAAAGCCCAGCCCCTGCATCAGATCAGCGAATTGCTCCAGCGTCAGCCCGGTGATCGACAGCATGTCGGCGCTGGCCTCGAAGCCTGCACGGGCGTCTTTGGCGCGCAGCAGGTCGGCCAGCCGTTCCAGCATGTCGATCCGGATCGCCCGCGCCCCGGCGGGCTGATAGCCCGCCAGCAGGTAATGCGCGTCCGGCACCCCCGGCGCGGCCGGGATCGTCACCAGCCCCGGCGGCGGGCTTTCGGGAAACTCGTCCAGCCCCTGCGCGAGCGACCACAGCACCAGCCGCAGCCGCGTCGGCGCGGGTTTCAGGAGCGCCGGCATGAACACCGTGTGCTGTCCAAAGCGCAGCCCGTGCCGGCGCAGGGCGCCGCGGGCCTCCTGATCGAGGTCCTTGACCTCGGCGGCAACGCTGGCGCGCCGCAGGATGCCCATGGCCTCGACCATGCGAAAGGCGAAACCGCGGGTCAGGCCGGTGAGGGTTTCGTCGCGCTGCAGGGCGATCAGCGGCTCGAACAGGGCTGCGATGCGGCGGTCGATGAAATGCTGGAGCCGGCGGCGCACCTTCTCGGCGATCTCGGGGCCGGCCTCGTCATCGACAAAGGCGGTCACATCGGGGCGCAGCGGCTCGGGCCCCGCCACAAGCCGTCCCACCGCGGCATCGCCCCACATCAGCCCGCCCTGTTCGGTCAGGTCCATCTCTGAATCCGGGGCGTTGTAGAAGCGGTCGGCCCGCAGGTGGAACTGCGGCTTCAGTGCCGCGGCACTCGCCTGACGCAGCGTGCGCGCGGCATCGGGGCTGGGGGCATTGTCCTCACGGAAGCGGAAACCGTCGAGCCGGCCGACGAATTCGCCCTCGACCGTCACCTCGCCCTTGTCGTTCACCTCGGCCACGAGGCTCTCCTTCTGCTTGAGCCGGCGCAGCAGCACGCTGGTGCGCCGGTCCACGAACCGCTGGGTCAGCCGCGCATGGAGCGCATCCGACAGGCGGTCTTCTACAGCGCGCGTGGCCTCGCGCCAATGGCTTTCGTCGTCCAGCCAGCCACGGCGCTGGGCGACATAGGTCCATGTCCGGATATGGGCGAGGCGCCTGGACAGCGCGTCGATATCGCCGTCGGTGCGGTCGATCCGGGCGATGTTGCGGGCCAGCCAGTCGTCGGGCAGCCGGCCCTGATCGTGCAGAAAGCCGAAAATCCGCGCCAGCAGCCCGCTGTGTTCGGTGGGCGAGATGCCGCGAAAATCGGGGATGCGGCAGACATCCCACAACAGCCGCACATCGGGCGCCGCGCCCACCGCGCCGCCTACCTCGGGCATCGCGGCAAGCGTCTTGAGCGCGGTCAGGTCGTCGGCATCGCGCATCCGGGTCAGCCAGTCGTCGCTCGTCTGCCGCTCCAGCGCGGAGATCAGCCGATCCGTGCTGCCGAAATCCAGATCGGAATTGCGCCAGTGCAGCTTGCGCAACGGCACGAAGCGGTGCGATTCGATGGCCTCCACCACCTCCTCGCCCAGGGGGCGGGCCTCGCCGGTGATGCCGAAGGTGCCCGGGCTTGTGTGGCGTCCGGCCCGCCCGGCGATCTGCGCCAGTTCCTGCGGAAAGAGCGCGCGCATGCGGCGGCCGTCGAATTTGGCGGTGGAGGAAAACGCCACATGCCGGATATCGAGGTTCAGCCCCATTCCGATGGCATCGGTGGCCACGAGGTAATCCACATCGCCATTCTGATAAAGCGCCACCTGCGCGTTGCGCGTGCGTGGCGAAAGCGCGCCCATCACCACCGCGCAGCCGCCTTTCTGGCGGCGGATCAGTTCGGCGATGGCATAGACATTTTCAACCGAAAACCCCACGATTGCGCTGCGCGGGGGCATCCGGCTTGTCTTTTTCGAACCTGTATAGGTCAATTCCGAAAACCGCTCGCGGCGCATGAAGCTCACGCCGGGCACCAGCGCCGCAATTGCGCCGCGCATCGTGTCGGAGCCCAGAAACAGCGTTTCGTGCAGCCCGCGCGCCTGCAGCAGACGGTCGGTAAAGACATGGCCGCGTTCGGCATCGGCGCAAAGCTGGATCTCGTCCACCGCGACGAAATCGGCGCCGATCTCGACCGGCATCGCCTCGACCGTGCAGACCCAATATTGTGTGCGCTCGGGCACGATCCGCTCTTCGCCGGTGACGAGCGCCACGACCGAGGGGCCGCGCAGGGCCACGATCCGGTCATAGACCTCGCGCGCAAGCAGCCGCAGCGGCAGCCCGATGACCCCGGTGCGATGGGCCAGCATCCGGTCTATGGCATAATGTGTCTTGCCGGTATTCGTCGGCCCCAGAACCGCCGAGACCCTCGCCTGAGCGCGCATCGATCCCCGCCTTGCCTGCCCCGCCTTGCCTGCCCCGCCTTGCGTGTTCGTCACGTCCGGACCCGCGGGGTGCGCTAGATCTCCAGACCCGCGACCTTGCGTTCCAGCCGTTCGAGTGACGTTCTTATGCCGGGCTGATGGGGATGTATAGCATGGGCGGCGCGGAAAGCCTCCAGCGCGCGGTCGTGAAAGCCGGTTTCCTCGAGGATCAGCCCAAGACCCGACAGCGCCGCGAAATGGTTGGGGTTGAGCGACAGAACGCGCGCGATGTCTTCCATCGAGGGGCCGAAATGGCCGGCCTGATAATAGGCCGTGGCCCGGGCGTTGTAGCCTTCGGCGAAAGCGGGGGCGTGGTCGATCAGTGCGGTCAGATGCTCGATCGCGGCCTCGGTATCGCCCGCTTGCAGCGCGTCGCGCCCGCGCTGAAGCAGCAGATCCATCGACGCGGAGCCCGATTTCGACCATTCGCCGAGCAATTCGCGCTCCACCCGTTGCCAGCGCGGAAGATCCGGGTCGGCCAGTTGCGCCAGCAATTCCGCCTCGCGCTCGGCATGCTGCGCACTGCCGGGCCATGCCAGCACGGCGGCCAGGGCTGCCGCCACGACAGGATTGAGAAGGCGCCACTTTGCGGTCATGGTGCAAGGGTAACGCAGCGGCGCGAAAAAGCGAGGGCCCGGCCCTCACATTTCGCGGCGCGGGCGGTGGAAACGGCAAGGATTTGCATGAAAGGCAAGGCGATGA
>SKUV01000203.1 GCA_007129775.1 Paracoccaceae bacterium
CCTGACCGCCGCGCGCGAAACGGTGAGCGGCATCTACCTGCACCAGCCGATGCTGGTCTGGGGGCTGCGCGAGGGCGTCACCGCGCCGATCCGCGCCGATGCCACGGTCACGCTGCAGAACGTCATCGTCGAGAACTAAGGGGGCCCAGTGGCAGCCTTTCTTGCGCAGCGCCTCGGTCAGGCGATCATCGTTCTGACCGTGGTCAGCGTGCTGGCCTTCCTGCTGACCACCCAGATCGGCGATCCGGTGGTCAGCATCCTCGGGATGCAATCGACGCCTGAGGACCGGGCGCTGTTGCGCGAAAGGCTGGGTATGGATGACCCGTTCTTCGTCCGATACCTGACCTATGTCGGCAATCTGCTGCGGGGCGAATTCGGCATTTCCTATGCCAATCAACGCCCCGTGGCCGACCTGATCGTGGCGCGGCTTCCGGCGACGCTGGAACTGGCGGGTGTGGCGCTTTTCATGTCGCTGGCGCTGGGCCTGCCGATCGGGATTTATGCCGCGATCAACCGCGGGCACTGGACGTCGGATGCGATCCTGACGGCGACGGTGATCGGCGTGTCGATCCCCACCTTCGTCATCGCGATTCTGCTGATTTTCGCCTTTTCCGTCACGCTGGGTTGGCTGCCGTCATTCGGGCGTGGGCAGGTGGTCGAGGTGGGCTGGTGGACCACCGGGCTCTTGACGGAAAGCGGGCGGCGGGCGCTGCTGATGCCGGCGGCGGCGCTCGCGATCTCTCAGGTGGCACTGGTCGCACGCCTCGTGCGGGCCGAGATGATCGAGGTGCTGCGCACCGATTACATCCGCTTTGCCCGGGCGCGGGGGCTGCGGCCACGGATCATCAACCTGTCGCTGGCGCTGCGCAACACGCTGATCCCGGTGATCACCGTGTCGGGCATCCAGCTTGGCTTCCTGTTCGCCTTTGCCGTTGTGGCCGAGGCGGTGTTTCAATGGCCCGGCATCGGGCTTTTGTTCCTGCAGGCGCTGGGGTCGACCGACGTGCCGGTGATCGGGGCGATCCTGCTGCTGACCGCGGCCTTCTTCGTGGCGGTCAACACCGTGGTCGATCTGCTTTACGCGGTGGTGGACCCGAGGCTGCGCGCGGGCGCGGCGTCCGGCCGCGCGCTCGGCGGGCATTGAGGGGGGAGGAAGCCGCGATGAGTGCCATGCCCCCCGCCGACCCGATGACGGCCCCTGCCCCCCCGCGCCGGCGGCGCGGACGGTCGCGGGTGCTGGCGTCGTTTCTGTCGAGCCCGCTGGCGATATTCGCCGCGATCCTGCTGGTGATCCTCGTCTCCGGCGCGCTGCTGGCGCCCTGGATCGCGCTGACCAACCCCTATGACCTCGCCACGCTGGATCTGATGAATTCGCGCCTGCCCCCCTATTGGGAGGATACGGGCGAATGGCCCTTCATCCTCGGCACCGATTCTCAGGGGGGCGACGTGCTGTCGCTGATCCTGTACGGGCTGCGCACCTCGCTGGCGGTCGGGGTGCTGGCGGTCTGCGTCTCGGTCGGGCTGGGCACGGTGCTGGGGTTGATCGCGGGCTATTACGGGGGCCTGCCGGGCGCGATCATCATGCGGGCGGCGGATGTGCAGTTCACCTTTCCCGCGATCATCCTCGCGTTGTTGATCGGGGGTGTCTCCAAGGGCGTGCTGTCGCCCTCGCAGCAGGCCGATTTCGCGATCCCGCTGGTGGTGCTTGCGCTGGGCATCTCGCATTGGCCCCATTTCGCCCGGCTGGTGCGCGGCGCCGTGCTGGTGGAGCGCAGCAAGGATTACGTCGCCGCCGCGCGGCTGGCGGGGCGGGGGCCGGGCTTCATCATGCTGCGCCAGATCCTGCCCAATGTGGTCAACCCGATCGCGGTTCTGGCCACGCTGGACATCGCCTTTGCCATCATGGGCGAGGCGACGCTGTCGTTCCTCGGCTTCGGCCTGCCGCCGACCGAGCCTTCGCTGGGCACGCTGATCCGCACCGGATACCAGTACCTGTTCGGCGGCGAGTGGTGGCTGGTGCTGTTTCCCGCGCTGGCGCTGATGCTGGTGGTGGTGGCGGTCAACCTGTTCGGCGACTGGCTGCGCGACGCGCTGAACCCGGGGCTGCGATAGGGCAGGCGGGCGCTGCCCGCTCAATCGTCCTCCTCCAGGAGCGTGCGGCCGTCGCGGTCCTCGATCTCGATCACCCAAAGGTCGGGGTCGCGGGCGCGCTGGCGGGCGATGGTGGCATCCACGCCGGGCTCGTCGCCCTCGGCCAGCACGGCCCATCGGCGGGCGCCCGACATCAGGTCGAATTCCCGCTGCCACGCCTGCGCGCGCCCGTCGAGCGTGGCGCATTTGACCAGAACCGCGCCCGCGGTCTCGTCCCCGCGATGGGTCACATAGACCGGTATCGCCGCCAGACGCAGCCGTGTCAGATAGGCCGCGACCCAGAAGCCGGCGGTCAGCCGGGCGCTCACCCGCCCGCGTTCCCGTCGCGGAAATCCAGGCCCATCTCGGAATACCGCTCGGCCTCGTCAAGCCAGTTCGGGCGCACCTTCACCTGCAGGAACAGATGCACCTTGCGGCCCAGAAATTCGGCGATCTCGTGCCGGGCAGCGGTGCTGATGGCCTTGATCGTCTCGCCCCGGTTGCCCAGAACGATGCCCTTGTGCCCGTCGCGGGCCACATAGATCACCTGATCGATCCGGGTGGAGCCGTCCTTGCGGTCGTCCCAGGCCTCGGTCTCGACGGTCAGTTGATAGGGCAGTTCCTCGTGCAGGCGCAGGGTCAGCTTTTCGCGGGTGATCTCGGCGGCGATCATGCGCAACGGCAGATCGGCGATCTGGTCTTCGGGGTAAAGCCACGGGCCGGCAGGCAGTTCGGCGGCGAGCCAGCGGCGCAGATCGTCCACCCCGTGGCCGCGTTCGGCCGAGATCATGAAGCTGCGCGCGAAGGCATAGGCGGCGTTGAGCCGCTCGGTCAGCGCCAGCAGCGTCTCGGCCTTGACCTTGTCGATCTTGTTGATGGCCAGCGCCACCTTCCGCCCCGTGCCCACCCTTTCGGCCAGCGCATCAAGGATCGCCTGCACGCCCGGCGTCAGCCCGCGATGCGCCTCCACCAGCAGCACGACGATATCGGCATCCGCCGCCCCGCCCCATGCGGCCGCGACCATCGCGCGGTCCAGCCGACGGCGCGGGCGGAAGAGGCCGGGCGTATCCACAAAGACGATCTGCGCCGCGCCCTCCATCGCCACGCCCCGGATGCGCGCGCGGGTGGTCTGAACCTTGTGCGTCACGATCGAGACCTTGGCGCCGACCATGCGGTTGAGCAGCGTGGACTTGCCGGCGTTCGGCTCGCCGATCAGCGCGACGAAGCCGGCGCGGGTTTGCCCGGGCGCTTCGTGTGGGGGGTGGGTGTCGCTCAATTCCGCTCCTCCAGCCGCGCCAGCAGGGCTGCGGCGGCTTCCTGTTCGGCCTGACGTTTGGTGCTTGCGGTGGCGCGCTCGTTCAGCCCGCTTTCCAGCCGCGCCTCGACGGTGAAGGTGGGGGCGTGGGCGGGGCCCTCGCGCACGATCTCGTTATAGCTGGGCGGTGGCTCTCCGCGCGCCTGCACCCATTCCTGCAACCGGGTCTTGGCATCGCGCCGCGTGTCCTGCGCCTGCGCCAGCCGCGCGCCCCAGAGACGCAGCACCAGCGCGCGCGCGGTCTCGTATCCGGCATCCAGATGAACGGCGCCGATCACCGCCTCCATCGCGTCGCCCAGCACCGCAGCCTTGCGCCGGCCGCCCGACAGCATCTCGGACCGGCCCAGTTTCAGCGCCTCGCCAAGGCCCACCTCGCGCGCGACATCTGCGCAGGTTTCCTTGCGCACCAGCGCGTTGAAGCGCGGCGCCAGATCGCCCTCGCGCGCGGTCTGGTCCGCCTGCATCAGCGCCTCGGCCATCACGAGGCCCAGCACTCGGTCGCCCAGAAACTCCAGCCGCTGGTTGTCGGGCCGGCCGGGCGAGGAGAATGAGGAATGGGTCAGTGCCCGCTGCAGCAATTCGGGGCGCGCGAAGTCATGCCCGATCCGGCCGCAGAACGCCCGAAGCTCGGCCGAAAGCCTCACTCCAGCCTCTCGAAGAAGCGGTCGCGCCGCCATGTCCAGAAATAGAGCATCGAACTGCCGGCGGAGGAAAACACCACATGGCGCGCGCGCCCGATCAGGTGATCGAAGGGCACCATGCCCACGCCGCCCACGCTGCGCGGCGCGCGGCTGTCCTGACTGTTGTCGCGGTTGTCCCCGATGAAGAAGAAATGCCCCTCGGGCACGGTATAGGCGGGCGTGTTGTCGGCGAAGCTTTCGCCGATGTTGAGCACGATATAGCTGCGCCCCGAGGGCAGCGTCTCGCGCAGGCGTTCCTTGACGCAATCGGCCCCTTCGCCCACGGGCGCGTTGGCGCAGCGCGGAAACTGGCCCATCGGGCCCTGACGCTCGAAGGTCTGGACGAAGGTGCCGGCGGGCTCCTGCGGCAGCGCCTCGTCATTCAGATAGAGGATGCCGTTGCGCATCTGCACCCGGTCGCCGGGCAGGCCGAGCACGCGCTTGATGAAATCCGCGCCGGTGACGGGATGGCGGAAAACCACGATATCCCCGCGCTCCGGCTCCTGCCCGAAGATGCGGCCGGGAAAGGGGCACAGGCCAAAGGGGCAGGAATAGCGCGAGTAGCCATAGGCCATCTTGTTGACGAACAGGAAATCCCCGATCAGCAGCGTCTCTTTCATGCTGCCCGAGGGGATCCAGAAGGGCTGAAAGAAAAGCGTGCGGAAGACGCCCGCGATCAGCAGGGCATAGACGATGGTCTTGACGGTTTCCATGAAGCCGCTCTGGGGCTTTCCGGTCTTGCTTGCCATCTGTTGCCTGTCCTGCCTGCGATCTGGTTGCGGTGTTCTTTGGGCGGTGGGGCTGTGGGAGTCAAGCGATCAGGGCCGGGGGTCGTGCCGCGGCTCGGGCAGGGCCTCGATCACGACAAAGGCCTGTGCCCAGGGGTGATCGTCGGTCAGGCTGACATGGACCTGCGCGCGGTGGCCCCTTGGCGTCATTTCGGCCAGCCGCTCGGCGGCCCAGCCTGTCAGATGCATGACCGGCTGACCTGTGCGCAGGTTGGTCACGCTCATGTCGCGCCATGCGATGCCCATGCGCAGCCCGGTGCCCAGCGCCTTGGAGCAGGCTTCTTTCGCGGCCCAGCGTTTGGCATAGGTGCCGGGCGCATTGGCGCGGGCCTCGGCGCGGCGTTGTTCCTCGGGGGTGAAGACGCGGTTGCGGAACCGGTCGCCGAAGCGGTCGAGCGTGCGCGCGATCCGTTCGATATTGGCCAGATCGGTGCCGATACCGAGGATCATGGCGCGCCGGGTTTGCGCGCGTCGATCATCTCGCGGCGCATACGGGCGATGGCTGCGGGCAGGCCGATGAAGATCGCCTCCGAGATCAGGAAATGCCCGATGTTGAGTTCCACCACCTCGGGAAAGGCAGCCACCGGGCGCACGGTGTCGAAGGACAACCCGTGGCCGGCATGCACCTCCAGCCCGAGGGCATGGGCATGGCGCGCCCCGTCGGCCAGCGCGGCAAGTTCGGCGTCGCGCTCGGCCAGCCGACCCTCGGCATGCAGATCGCAATAATGGCCGGTGTGCAGTTCGACCACCGCGGCGCCGATGCGGGCGGCGGAGTATATCTGGCGCGGCTCGTGCCCGATGAAGAGCGACACGCGGCAGCCGGCCTCGCGCAGGGGCGCGATGTAATCGGCCAGCCGCGCCTCGTCGCCCGCGACGTCGAGTCCGCCTTCGGTGGTGCGTTCCTCGCGCCGCTCGGGCACGATGCAGACGGCGTGGGGGCGATGGCGCAGGGCGATGGCCTGCATTTCCGGTGTTGCGGCCATTTCGAAATTCAGCGGCACCGTCAGTTGTGCGGCCAGCGTCTCGATATCGCCGTCGCGGATGTGGCGGCGGTCCTCGCGCAGATGCGCGGTGATGCCGTCGGCGCCGGCGCCCTCGGCCATCAGCGCGGCGCGCAGCGGGTCGGGGTAATCTCCGCCACGGGCATTCCGGATGGTCGCCACATGGTCGATATTGACGCCGAGGCGAAGGGGGCCGGCAAAGGCGGGGCTGGGCATAGCGGTATCCTTGAGGTGGTCCGCCGGCAATCTAGCGCGGGACGGGCGCGAACGGAAGCGGGGCGGGGCGGCGCAATCGCCGCAACGAAGGGCATCAGCTGGCCGGTGGCGCGGGGGACCGCCGCCCCCTTCGGGCTGCATAAGCCCCACCGAACGCCATCAACTGCCCGAGGCGCCTGCGCGGCGTTCACCGGGCAGGCGAAACCCGGGCAGGCGAAAATGGGCGGTGCTACAGCGCCGGGCCGAGCCCGCGGTCAGGCGAGCTTGCGCTCCACCTCCTCGCGCTCGAAGATCTCGATAACGTCGCCTTCGCGGATGTCCTCGTAATTCTCGAAAGCCATGCCGCATTCCTGACCGGACTGGACCTCCTTGACCTCGTCCTTGAAGCGCTTCAGCGTCTTCAGCGTGCCCTCGTGGATCACCACATCGTCGCGCAGCAACCGCACCCCGGCGGAGCGGCGGGCGATGCCTTCGGTGACCAGACAGCCGGCGACCTTGCCCACGCCCGAGACCTTGAAGACCTCCTTGATCGTGGCATAGCCGATGAAGGTCTCGCGCACCTCTGCCGACAGCAGGCCCGAAGCCGCGGCCTTGATGTCGTCCACCAGATCGTAGATCACCGAATAATAGCGGATCTCCACGCCCTTCTGGTTGGCCGAATTACGGGCCGGCGCGTTGGCGCGGACGTTGAATCCCACGACCGGCGCGCCGGAGGCTTCGGCAAGCCCCACATCGGTTTCGGTGATCGCGCCCACGCCATAGTGCAGGACGCGCACGCGCACCTCTTCGTTGCCGATCTTCTCCATCGCCTGCACGATCGCCTCGGCCGAGCCCTGCACATCGGCCTTCACCAGAATGGGCAGTTCGGCCACGGATTCGTCGGCCTTGGCCTTGGCCATCAGCTGTTCCAGCGTGGTGGCAGCACCGGCGGCGGCGCGTTTGTCGCGGGCGGCCTGCTGTCGATAGGCGGCGATCTCGCGCGCCTGCGCCTCTGTCTCGACCACGTTGAGCACGTCACCGGCCTCGGGCGTGCCGTTGAGGCCCAGAACCTCCACCGGAACCGAGGGCCCGGCCTCGTCCACCCGCGCGCCCTGATCGTTGATCAGCGCGCGGACCTTGCCCCATTGCTCGCCCACGACAAAGATATCGCCCTTGCGCAGCGTGCCGTGCTGCACGAGCACGGTCGCCACAGGGCCACGGCCCACGTCGAGCTTCGCCTCGATCACCGCGCCCATGGCGGCGCGGCCTGGATTGGCGCTGAGATCGAGCAGTTCGGCCTGCAGCGCGATATTCTCCAGCAACTCGTCGAGCCCCTGACCGCTGATCGCCGAAACCTCCACATCCAGCACGTCGCCCGACATCTTTTCGACCACGACCTCGTGCTGCAGCAGATCGGTGCGCACCTTGTCGGGGGTGGCATCGGGCTTGTCGATCTTGTTGATGGCGACGATCATCGGCACCTCGGCGGCCTTGGCGTGCTTGATCGCCTCCACCGTCTGGGGCATCACCGCATCGTCGGCGGCCACCACCAGAACCACGATATCGGTCACCTGCGCGCCGCGGGCGCGCATGGAGGTGAAGGCCGCGTGGCCCGGCGTGTCGAGGAACGTCAGCACCGCGCCGCTTTCGGTCGTCACCTGATAGGCGCCGATATGCTGGGTGATGCCGCCGGCCTCGCCCGAGACCACGTTGGTCTTGCGGATCGCATCCAGAAGCGAGGTCTTGCCGTGGTCCACATGGCCCATGATCGTGATGATCGGGGGGCGTGGCTTCAGGTCTTCGGGCTTGTCTTCGACCTGATCGATCACCTGCTCCACATCGGCATCCGACACCCGCACCGCGCGGTGACCGAATTCCTCGATCACCAGTTCGGCGGTGTCGGCGTCGATGGTCTGGTTCATCGTGGCCATGACACCCATCTTCATGAGCGACTTGACCACATCGGCCACCCGTTCGGCCATGCGGTTGGCCAGTTCCTGCACCACGATGGTTTCGGGAAGCTGGACGTCGCGCACCTGCTTTTCGCGGCTCGGGCTCTGGCCCAGAGCCTTTTGCCGGGCGCGTTCCTGCTTGCGCTTCATCGCCGCAAGGCTGCGCTGGCGGCCGCCCTCACCGGCGAGCGCCTCGTTCAGGGTCAGCTTGCCGCCGCGGCGGCCGCCGCCCTCGCGCGACTTCTTGCCGGCGTCTCGGTCGCCCTTGTCGCCGCGATCCTGCGATTTGCGCGGCGCGGCGCTTGGCGCGGGGCGCGCACGTTCGGAGACCGGCGCCGAGGCGATCGGGTCGGGGGTGGCGGTGCCCGGATCGGCCGCCTTCGGGGCGCGCGCGGCGGCTTCGGCAGCGGCCTTGGCGCGCTCCTCTTCCTCGGCCTTGGCGCGCAGGGCTTCCTCGCGCTCGCGCTCCTCGCGTTCCTTGGCCTCGATCTCGTCGCGGCGGCGCTGGCGTTCTTCCTCGCGGCGGCGTTCCTCTTCGGCGCGCTCGCGGGCCTCGTCGGCTTCGCGGGCCTTGGCGGCCTGCAGCGCCTTGAGCCGGCGCTCCATCTCGGAATCGGAGATACCGGCCGGGCGGCGCGAAGGGTCGCCGGGCTTGGCGACCGTGCGGCCAGCGCCCGCCGCATCCGGCTTTGCGCCACCGGGTTTCGGCACGACCACGCGCTTGCGTTTCGTCTCGACCACCACGTTCTTCGTCCGGCCATGGCTGAAGCTCTGCTTCACCTGGCCGGGGGTGCCGCGAAGGCCGAGGGGTTTCTTGCCGTCTGTATCGCTCATGCGTTCCGTCAATCCTTCCCGGCGCCATCCGCGCCGACCTGCTCGCGCATACCGGCGAGCCTTGCCGCTTCATCTACAACACGCGATGCGAGACCGCCAGCGGCAAGCGCGGCATGTATCACATGTTCGCGTCCGAATGCCAAACCCAATTCGGCAGCCGTCAGAACCTGCACCAGACTGTCGGGGCCCGCGGGCGGGCGCAGCCGCGCCTTGCCCCGTTCGGACCCGTCGGCGGCCTGCAACAGCAGCACCGCCTCGCCCTTCACCAGCCAGTCGCGGACCTTCTCGTATCCCGCGACGGCCTCGCCCGCCTTTCGCGCAAGCGAGACAAGCTCGATCACGCGCGCGGCCAGCAAATCCTCGACCGTGCCGGCCAGCCCCTCCGGCACCGCGACCGGGGCGCGCGCCGCCCGGGCGAAAAGCCGTTTGTCCACCGCGCGCGCCAGCGCCGCGCGATCCGCCGCGACCCAGATGCCCCGGCCCGGAAGCCGGCCAAGGACATCTGGCACGATATCACCCCCGGGCCCGACGACAAAGCGCACCAGCCCGCGCGCCGGCTGCGAGGCGCCGGTGGCGATGCAGCGGCGTTCCGGTTCGCTGCGATCCTTGCTGCGGCCGCCCCGGCCCATGCTTGACCCCCGGTCGTCTTGCCTTGTGTGCGCGCCGGTCAGGCCCGCGCCTCCATATCCGCTGCCGTGGCCCCGGCTTCGGCGGCCTCCGTGTCGGCGCCTTCGGCCTCGGGCTCCAGTTCGGTGGGATCGACCCAGCCGAGCATCACCCGCGCCGTCATCACCATGGTCTGCGCTTCCTCGAGGCTCACGTCGAAGGGTTCCAGCAGCCCGTCATCCTTGATCCGCTCGCCGTTCTCGGTGGTCCAGCCGCCGGCAAGCTCCCAGTCGGCGCAGGTGGCGAAATCCTCCAGCGTCTTGACGCCGTCCTTGGCCAGCGCCTCGACCATGTGCGGGGTCAGCCCCTCGAAGGTGATCAGGCTGTCCTCGGCACCCAACGCGCGGGCGTTGTCCAGCGCCTTCTGGTTGGCCTCTTCCAGCTTGTCGCGGGCGCGGGCCTGAAGCTCCTCGGCGGTGTCCTCGTCAAAGCCGTCGATGGAGAGAAGCTCGTCCTGCTCCACATAGGCGACCTCTTCGAGCGAGGTGAAGCCCTCGGCCACCAGCAGTTGCGCCAGAACCTCGTCCACATCCAGCTGATCCATGAAAAGCTGGGTGCGTTCGACGAATTCGGCCTGCCGCCGCTCGCTTTCGTCGGCCTCGGTCATGATGTCGATGTCGAGCCCGGTCAGCTGGCTCGCCAGCCGCACGTTCTGGCCGCGCCGCCCGATTGCGAGCGAAAGCTGCTCGTCCGGCACCACCACCTCGATGCGCATGGCATCCTCGTCGATCACCACCTTGGACACCTCCGCCGGCTGCAGCGCGTTCACGAGGAAGGTCGCCTGATCCTCGTTCCACGGGATGATGTCGATCTTTTCGCCCTGAAGCTCGTTCACCACGGCCTGAACGCGGCTGCCGCGCATGCCCACACAGGCCCCCACCGGGTCGATGGAGCCGTCATAGCTGATCACCGCGATCTTGGCGCGGCTGCCCGGGTCGCGGGCGACGGCCTTGATCTCGATGATGCCGTCATAGATCTCGGGCACTTCCATCTTGAACAATTCGGCCATGAATTCGGGAGCGGTGCGCGACAGGAAGACCTGCGGGCCACGGGCCTCGCGCCGCACATCCTTGATGAAGCAGCGGATCCGGTCATTCGGGCGATAGCTTTCGCGGCCGATCTTGTCGTTGCGGCGCAGGATGCCCTCGCCCCGGCCGATATCGACGATGATGTTGCCGTATTCCTCGCGCCGGACGATGCCGTTGATGATGGTGCCGGCGCGGTCCTTGAATTCCTCGTACTGGCGGTCGCGTTCGGCCTCGCGGACCTTTTGCAGGATCACCTGCTTGGCGCTCTGGGCAGCGATGCGGCCCATTTCCACGGGGGGGACGGCCTCGCGCAATTCGTCGCCGATCTGCGGCTCGGTCTCGGTCGGGTCGATGCGGGCGCCGGCGCGCAGCCAGTATTCATCGCGCCCGGGCTTTGCCGGCTTGAAATAGGGCTTGGCCTGATCGAGCGTGAACTGCGCCTGATAATTCTCCAGCTCTTCCTCATCGACGATGGTGCGCACCCGGGTGAAGGCCGCGCGGCCGGTCTTGCGGTCGATCGCCACACGGATATCCATTTCGGCGCCATAGCGCGACTTGGCGGCGCGGGCGAGGCTGTCTTCCATCGCCTCGATCACCAGGGCGGGGTCGATCATCTTCTCGCGGGCGACGGCCTCGGCGGTCTGCAGAAGCTCCAGCTGGTTGGCACTGGTGATGGCCATGTCTCACTCCTCCTCGGAAGCGGTGTCGGTTTCGGTATCCGTGTCTGTCTCGATCTCGTCGAACTCGTCCTCGTCGATCACGCCGGCGGCCTTGCGCTCGCGCAGGACCTCGGCAATCAACGCGTCGGTCAGGACCAGCTTGGCATCCGACAGCCAGTCGAATTTCAGCCCGATGGTGCCCTCGGGCAGTTCGATCAGAACCTCGTCACCCTCAGTGCCGGCGAGCACGCCCTTGAAGCGGCGGCGCCCGTCGATCAGTTCGGTCGTCTCCAGCCGTGCCTCTTGGCCGGCCCATGCCTCGAAATCCTTCAGCCGGGTGAGCGGCCGGTCGATCCCGGGTGAGGAGACCTCGAGCACATAGGCGTCCTCGAGCGGGTCCTCCACATCCAGAACCGCCGAGACCGCGGTCGAGATGCGGGCGCATTCATCGACCACGATGCCGCCCTCGGGCCGGTCGGCCATGATCTGCAGCACACGGGTCTTGCCGCCCTGCAGCCGCAGCCGCACAAGCTCGAATCCCAGCCCCTCGATCATCGGGGTGACGATCTCGGCCAGCCTGCGGTCGATCTGGGTCTTGGCGATGAGGTCGCTCAAGGCATCCTCCGAAACGAAAAAACGGGCCCGCGGCCCGTTCGGTCAAGATCGGTGGAGCTTCGGGTGTGGACCCCGAGGCGCCGCTGTTGATGAGGCATATACGCCCCTGCCGCAGCGATTGCAAGATGTCGCCGGACGACCGCGCGCAGCCCTCTTGCCCCGCGCACAGGCCGCAGGTGTTTGCGGCCGGAGGCGCAGGGGAGGGCAAGGATGGCCGCGGACGGCCGCTGCCCGGGGCGCTTGCGCCGCATCCCGCTTCATGGCGCCCGCGCCGCCGCCGCGCCCGGCCTCACAAATCCAGCGCGCGCGCCTCGCTCCGCAGGGCATTGGTGATGCGGACCAGTTCGGCGCTGATCCCCGGCTCGCTCAGGGCGTGGCCGGCCAGCGGGACCATCCGCAGCCGGCCCTGCGGCCATGCTTCGGCCAGCGCCCATGCCGTGCCGGGCGGGCAGATCATGTCATAACGGCCCTGCACGATATCGCCCGGCACATGGGCGATATCGCCCATCCGCGCGAGAATCTGGCCGTCGAATTCCAGAAAGCCGTCATTGACGATGAAGCTGTTGCCGTAGGGATTGACGCCATAATCGGCCCAGGAGAGGGCGTTGGTGTCGAAATGGCCCGGCTTGAGCACATTGCCCATCGGACCGATTGGCGGGGCGACTCCGTCCGACCAGGCTTCGAAAGCTATGTTGAAGATCATCGCGGCCCGCTTGCCGCCCGGCCAGCGAAACGCGTCGGACGCGCGCAGGACGCGGACCGGACGGAGGCTGTCGGGTGCGGCGTCAAACTGGGAGTCAGGCATGGTGGATGGACCTCCGGGCGGCCGTGAGCGCGGGTCGCGCAGGATGCGGCGGCAGATGCTTGTAGCAGTCCGGGCCCGGATCGGCAAAGCGGGCTTGATTGCCGCCCGCGGCGCCCGATATGGGGAGCATGAGAGATATTCTTGCGCTTCTGGCGTTCGTCGCCGCGGTCGTGCTCG
>SKUV01000157.1 GCA_007129775.1 Paracoccaceae bacterium
CGGGCGCCGCCGTCATCAGAACCGTGTCGAGATCGTCAGGTCGAAATTCTGCTGACGGTCATAGGCTTCCTTGCGCAGCGGGCGCGAGAAGTTGAAGCGCAGCGGGCCGATCGGCGTGTCCCAGAAGACCGAGACACCGGCCGCGGCGCGCCAGCGCCGGCTGTTGCTGTTGCCCAGATCGATCGCGTCGCCGCTTGCGCCACCCACGCCCCAGACGCTGCCCACATCGGCAAAGACGCCGCCGCTGATCCCGTATTCCTCGGGCAGGCCCAGCGGGAAATCGGCCTCGAACCGGGCCACGGCAAAGTAATTGCCGCCCAGCGCATCGGTGTTGCCCGCGCCCAGATCGCGCGGCCCGATGCCGTTGAAGGCAAAGCCGCGCATCTCGTCGTTGAGGAAGAAACGCTCGTTCACGCGGCTCTGGCGCCCGCTGGGTGTCAGCAGCGCGCCGGCTTCCAGTTCGGCCCGCAACGTCACCTCGCGGCTGAACACCCGTTGCTCGACCCCGGCCAGAGCGGTGGTGCGCAGAAAGCGCCGGTCGCCACCG
Source organism: Paracoccaceae bacterium (assembly GCA_007129775.1). Lineage (GTDB taxonomy): Bacteria > Pseudomonadota > Alphaproteobacteria > Rhodobacterales > Rhodobacteraceae > Rhodobaculum. Next base: position 548 of record SKUV01000157.1, read on the forward strand.
AGCCCGCCGAAATCCTGATCCAGCCGGAAGACATAGCCGAAATCCGGGCTGACCTGCGAGCGGCGCGTGTCGTAGGTAAAGGTGTACCCCAGCGCCGAGGTGACCACGCCGCCCTGATCGTTCTGCACCACCGGCGATGAGGCCGCGGGCACGTTCAGGATCGAATCCTTCGAGATCGAATAGCGCGCGTCGAAGCGGCCGTATTCGCTGATCGGAAAGCCCAGCGAGGGCGAAAAGCCCACGTTGCGCGTGTTGTAGTCCGCATTGAACGTGTCCGTCGTGCGGTAATAGGCCTCCAGCCCCAGGCTCAGGTCACGGCCCAGAAAGGCGGGTTCGACAAAGCGGATGGAGGTGTCCTGATTGCTGACCCCGGTGGTCAGCGAAAGATCGAGGATCTGCCCGCGGCCCAGAAAGTTGGTCTCGGAGAAGGTGATCGCGAACCCCGCGCCGGACTGCACGCTGTAGCTGACACCGAAACCGAGCGAACCGGTGGTGCCCTCTTCCACATCGACGCCGACGATCACCTCCTCGTCGCTCGACCCCGGACGGGTGTCCACATCGACATCGGTGAAATAGCCCAGCGCGCGGATGCGCTCGGCTGCCTCGCGAATCTCGCGCGGGTTGAACGGGTCGCCCTCGGCCACCCGGAACTGGCGGCGGATGACCTCGTCCCGGGTGGTGCGATTGCCTTCGATATCGATCCGCTCGACGATGATACGCGGGCCCCGCACAAGGGCGAATTCCACATCGACGGTCAGTTCCGAATCGTTGCGGCTGATCCGCGGCTCGACGCGGGCGAAGGTCAGCCCCCGGTCGGAGGCCAGTTTTTCCAGCCGCGCGATATTGGCCTCGATCACCGTGGGCGTGAAGGTGGAGCCGCTGCGCACGCGCAAGAGCCGCTGGAAATCTGCGGGATCGACGCCCTCCAGTTCGGACACCACGGTGGCCTCGCCGAAGCGGAAGGATTGCCCCTCGCGGATGGTGAAGGTGATGAAGACCCCGTCGCGTTCGCGCGCGAGTTCGGAGGTGACCGAGAGCACCTGAAAATCGATATAGCCGCGATCCAGATAGAAATCGCTCAGCAGCTGCCGGTCGAAGTTGATCCGCTCCTCCACGAAGGTGTCGCGCTGCACCAGCGCGCGAAAGACGCCCGCCTGTTTGGTGTCGAGCACCCTGCGCAGGCGCGAATCGGAAAATGCGCGGTTGCCGACGAATGACAGCCGCTCGATCTCGACCACGCTGCCCTCGCGCACCTCGAAGACAAGATCGAAGCGGTTGCCGGACCGTTCGATGATCCGCGGCGTGACCTCGGCGGCAAGGCGCCCGGACTGGCGGTAAAGCTCGACTATGGCGGCGGCATCGGCCTCGGCGACACTGGGAGAATAGACCCGCCGCGGCTGCGAGCGGACCACCTCGCTCAGCCGGTCATTGTCGATCCGGCGGTTACCTTCGAAGTTGATCACGCTGATCGTGGGCCATTCGCGCACACGGATCAGCAGCGTCCCCCCCTGCGGCACCAGATCGACCGATTGGAAGAAGCCGGAATCGACGAGACGCTGCGTGGCGGCGTTGAGCTGCCCCGCCGTGACCCGCTGGCCCTGGGCGATTCCCGCAAGCGCTGCGATGGTATCGTTGGCGATGCGCTCGTTGCCCTCGACCTGCAGGCGCGAGAACTGGAAGCCCTGCGCTTCGGCAGGCGCGATCAGCCCCGCAGAAATAATTGTGATCATTGTGAAAACCGCAGCCTGAGCAAGGCGCCGAAGCCACCCTGCCCCGGCCCGGCGCCCACGTCTCGCCCCACCGCTGTCGCGCATGTCCGATTGTCCTGTTCCGCCGTTTTTATATGCTCTCTGAGTAGCCGGAATGCCCTGCCTTGTCAAAAGGCGAGGGCGGCGCGCGACGCTTTTCCGCCGGTGCCGCGCAAAGCTGTGCCGGCGGGGGTGCAGGGTGCGGGACGGATGCGGGAAAGGGCACCGCCCGGGGCAATGGATCGCAGCGGCCCGCGGCCTGCATCACATGAGGCCGGCGCTCTGTTCCGGCCGGGCCCGGACGCCCCCGCAGGTTGTTTCAAGCCTTGTCGGAGCGGCAGGCCGGCAGGCACTCGCGGCCCGGACGCCGGCGCCTCGCCTCTTCGCCTGTCCTGCCGAGATCACGCGCCCGCCCCCCATATCCGGCCGATGCCCCGGCCCGCGGAACCGGCCGCGGCTAGCCCGCTGCACCCTCGGGCAGGGCGCCGCGGGTGCCGCGTTCGCGATAGGGGGTTGTTTCATAAAGCGCGCGATAGCATTTCGAGAAATGCGAGGGGCTGGTGAACCCACATGCGAGGGCCACATTGATCACACTCATATTCGTCTGCATCAACAGATTGCGCGCCTTCTGGAGGCGTAATTCCATGTAATAGCGCTTCGGGCTGCGCCCGAGGTAGCGGCGAAACAGCCGCTCCAGCTGACGCGTGGACAGGCCCACCCGCTCGGCCAGCAGGGCCGGGCTCACCGGTTCCTCGATATTGGCCTCCATGATCTCGATCACCTGACCCAGCCGCGGGTGGCGCACACCGATGCGGGTGGGGATCGACAGCCGCTGACGTTCCTGCCCCGAACGGATGGCGGTGTGGATCATCTGATCGGCGACGGCGCCGGCGGCTTCGGGGCCGTGGTCCGCGGCGATCAGGGTCAGGATCAGGTCGATCGCGGCGGTGCCGCCGGCGGCCGTCATCCGGTTACCGTCGCATTCGAAGACATGCCCGGTGAGGTCCACATCGGGGAAATCCTCGACAAACCCGTCGTGGTGTTCCCAGTGGATCGTCGCCCGCCGCCCGTCCAGGAGCCCTGCGCGCGCCAGAACATGGGCGCCGGTGCACAGCCCGCCGAGGTCGGCGCCCTGCCGCACGATGCGGCGCAGCCAGCCGATCACCGCCCGGTTGGCGGCGCGCTCGATCTCCAGCCCGCCGCAGACCAGCACCAGATCGCCGCGCCCGA
>SKUV01000404.1 GCA_007129775.1 Paracoccaceae bacterium
GGAAGCGAATGTCGGGCTGATGCAGGCGGTCAAGCGGTTCGATCCGGAAAAGGGCTTTCGCCTTGCCACCTATGCCATGTGGTGGATCCGGGCCAGCATCCAGGAATACATTCTGCGTTCTTGGAGCCTTGTGAAACTGGGCACCACCAGCGCGCAGAAAAAGCTGTTCTTCAACCTGCGCAAGGCCAAGTCCAAGATCGGCGCGCTGGAAGATGGCGATCTGCGGCCCGAGAACGTGGCCCAGATCGCGCGAGACCTCAGCGTGACGGAGGCCGAGGTCATCGCCATGAACCGCCGCATGTCGGGCGGGGATGCCTCGCTCAACGCCACGGTCGGCTCGGATGGCGACAGCGTGACCTCGTGGCAGGACTGGCTGGAGGATGAAGACGCCGATCAGGCGGCGCAATATGCCGAACGGGACGAACTGGAAACCCGCCGCGGCATGCTGCTGGAAGCGATGGACGTGCTCAACGACCGCGAAAAGGACATCCTGACCGAGCGGCGCCTGAAGGACGAGCCGGTGACACTGGAAGACCTGTCCACCCGCTACAACGTCAGCCGGGAGCGGATCCGTCAGATCGAGGTCCGCGCCTTCGAGAAACTGCAGGCCCGAATCCGCACCCTTGCGCGCGAAAAGGGCATGGCGATGCCGCCGGTCGAGGGCTGAGCGGAGCGCCACGCCCCCGCCGGGGCGCGGAACGGGATGCGGCGCCGCGCCGACGGGCCATTATGCAGGCGCCTGATGCGAGGGGCATGATGCAAAGCGCGTGCATCCCCCGTGCGACTGTGGCATGCTGCGCTGCAGCAACAGCCGCCCGGGGGACAGGACCATGGCAGCCACCATCACCATCGCCCAGCAAAAGGGCGGCAGCGGAAAGACGACACTCGCGGTCAACCTCGCCGTGGCGCTGCGCCGCGCGGGCCGCCGTGTGGCGCTTCTGGATACCGACCCGCAAGGCAGCCTCGGGCGCTGGTTCATGGCGCGGCGCGACGCGCTTGCCGATGCGGGAATGGAGTTTTCCACCGCCTCGGCCTGGGGCGTATCCTACGAGGCCGAGAAACTGGCGCGCGACCACGACGTGGTCATCATCGACACGCCACCCAAGGCCGATGCCGATCTGCGCCCGGCGCTGCGCGCGGCCGATCTGGTGATCGTGCCGGTGGCCAGCAGCCATGTGGACCTCTGGGCGACCGAGGGCGTGCTTGATCTGGCCCGGCGCGAGGGGCGCCCCGCGCTCGTGGTGCTCAACCGCGCGCGGCCGGGCACGCGGCTTGGCGCCGATGTGGCGCAGGCGGCGCAGGCCATGGCATCGGACGTGGCTGAGGGCCGGCTTGCCAACCGGGTGATCTATGCGGAGACGCTGGGGCAGGGGCTCGGCGCCGTCGAGGCGCCGCGCAGCACCGCCGCGCGCGCCGAACTGGAGGCGCTCCTGGCCGAGATCACGGCGCGCCTGCCGGGAGCGTGAACCGCCCGCGCTACGCGGCTATTTCGACAGGCGTGACAATTGCGCCTGCAATTCGGCAAGCTGCGTCTTGATCTGCTCCAGATCCTCTTTCTGGGCGTCCGTTTTCGGCTCCTGCGACTCCGCCGCGTCCGTCGCGCCGGGCCAGCCGGCCATCATCGATTTCAGAAAGGCCTGCTGCTGGCGTTGCATCGCCTCCAGTCCCGGCATCGCGCCCATCGGGCCGGGCAGGGTGGTGAAATTCTCCACCATCTTGGATTGCCCCTCGCGCAGCATCTCGAAGGACATCGCCAGAAACTGCGGCACCACGCTCTGGGCCTGCGTGGTGTAGCTGCGCACCAGATCGGTCAGCACCGCCAGCGGCAGCACATTCTCGCCGCGGCTTTCGTGTTCGGCGATGATCTGCAGCAGGTATTGCCGCGTCAGATCATCGCCCGATTTCAGATCTACGATCTGCACCTCGCGCCCGGAGCGGATGAAACCCGCGATGTCTTCGAGCGTGACGTAATCGCTGGTTTCGGTGTTGTAGAGGCGTCGGCTGGCGTAGCGCTTGATCAGCAGGGGCGTCTGTGGCTCTGACACGGGCAACTCTCCTCTGATGCGCGTGCAGCGAGCCTATGCCAAGGCTGCAGAAAAGGAAAGGGCGGGCACAGGGCCCGCCCAGGTGGATCACGTCGACACGAGGAGAGGCGTCGGGACGTGAAAACCTTCCTTATTTCGCGGCAGCGGCCACTTTCTTGGACGCCGCGGTGACGTCGGCGGTCGCCTTTTTCATGGCGGCGGTCGCGTCTTCGGACATGTCCTTGCCGGCGGCCAGCATCAGTTCCACCGTTTCCATCTGCACGCGCTTCGCGACTTCGGCGAAGGCGGCCATGTTCTCGGCGGCGATTTCGGTCGAGGCCGAGGCGAAATCGGTCATCGCCTTGGTGTAGTCGGTCGGCTCTTCCTTGACCTTGGTCATCTCGCCGACATGGCCGAGGGCTTCCTTGGTCCATTTGGTCGAGATTTCGGTCGATTTCTCGGCGGCTTCCAGAACGACCTTGCTCATCCGCTCGCCCAGCGAGGCGGAGGTGCGGAACGCATCCTGCATCGCTTTCGGGTCGACCGGGAACGCGGCCATCATGTCTTGCATCATCTTGCCGTAGTCTTGGGTCTTGGCCATTGTCTTGCTCCTGACTGGGGCCGCGACGGCCCGTTGTTCATGGCAGGGATATAGATGCTGCGCTGCGGCATTGCAAGGAATTTTTCTGCACCGCAGCATTTTTCCGCATGCGGGGCCGAAGGCGTCGGGACCGCCCCGGGCGGCCGGAGCCGGCGGCGCATGCGGCGGCTGGCACTTCGTGGCCTGCGGACTTACCTTACCCGCGGTGCCGAGCAAACGAGAGGTCATGACGTGCCCGATCCCAACCCCGCTGCGCTGGCGTTCCTGCGCACCCGCCGGTCGCGGCCGGCCAAGACACTGGGGCTGCCCGTCCCCGACGAGGCGACGCTGGCCGATCTGCTGACCCTGGCCGCCCGCAGTCCGGATCATGGCAAGCTGGAGCCGTGGCGCTTTGTCGTGCTGACCAAGCCCGCGCTGGCGCGGATCGCCGGGCTGGTGGCGGCGCGCGGCGCGGCGCTCGGCCTGCCGCCCGACCGCATCGACAAGGGCGCGAGCCAGTTTGTCACCGGCAATCTTGCCGTGGCGGTGGTGTGCAGCCCGAAACCCCATGCCACCATCCCGCCCATCGAACAGCATTTGTCGGCCGGCGCCGTCTGCCTTGCGCTTCTGAACGCGGCGCTGGCTTCGGGCTGGGGTGCGAACTGGCTGTCGGGCTGGCCCTCCCACGACCCTTGGGTCTGCACCGAGGGGCTGGGGCTCGGGCCTGGCGAATTCGTCGCCGGCATCATCCATATCGGCACCGAAACTTGCGCCCCGCCCGAACGCCCGCGCCCGGATGTCGCCGCGCTGACCACCTGGATGCGGGCCTGAGCATGGGCAGCGGCGCGACCGCCGACTGGCGCGCGACGCTTGCGCTGGCGGCAGAGCCGCGCCTGCGGCGGGTCGTGGCGATGGGGCTGGGGCTGAGCATCGCGCTGATCGTGATCTTCTACGGGCTGGTTATCGGCGCGCAGACCGGACTGCCAAGGGAGGAGCAGCTTTTCCCCGTGGCCTCGGGCGAAAGGCTGACGCTGGCGGATCTGGTCTCGGTTGAATCGTTTCTGTTCCTGCTGGGCGTGTCGATCCTGATGATGGTGCCGGTCGCCTCGGTCTTCAGCTGGCTCTTTCTGGACGATGTCGCAGATGCCGCCGACAGGATCGAGGGCGGTCTGCCGCCGGCGCGCCATCTCGGGCGCTGGGATGCCTTTGTGGCCAACGTCAATTTCTTCGGGGTTCTGGCGGCGGTGAACATCCTTGCGCTGATCTATCTCTATCCGCGTATCGGCTATTGGACGCCGGTGGCCTTCTGGCTGCTGAACGGGGTGATCCTGGGCAAGGAATACCTGCAACTGGTGCTGGTTCGCCGTATGCCGCAGGGGCAGGCGCGCCGGGAATGGTGGCGCAACCTCGTGCCTGCCACCGCCTGCGGCACGATCTTTGCCATCGCGCTGACGGTGCCACTGGTGAATGTCGCCGCACCCGTTCTCGGCGCGCTGGCCTTCGCGCGGCTGGGCAACCGGGTGTTTCGCGCCCGCGCCTAACCGCTCATCTTGTTGAACATGTCGAAATCGGCCACGGTTATGGCGCCGGAGATGATCACGCCGGCGATGACCACCCACAGCACCACCGCCACGGCGGTCACGATCTGGACCTTGCGCTTGATGTTCGGGTTCACCGGCGCCGAAGAGGGCGTGCCAGGCACCACGCTGCCCTCTTCTTCCTGCGTGCGCAGGCGCAGCGGCAGCACAATGAACAGCACCATGAACCAGATCACGGCAAAGAGCACGAGGGCGGAGGTGATGTTCATGGGCTCAGACCTCTTCCAGTTCGATCAGCGTGCCGTTGAAATCCTTGGGATGCAGGAACAGCACGGGCTTGCCATGGGCGCCGATCCTTGGCGTTCCGTCGCCCAGCACCCGCGCGCCCTGCGCCGTCAGCCTGTCGCGCGCGGCAAGGATGTCCTGCACCTCATAGCAGATGTGGTGAATCCCCCCCGAAGGATTTTTTTCCAGAAAGCCCGCGATGGGCGAAGTCTCGCCCAGGGGATAGAGCAATTCCACCTTGGTGTTGGGCAAGGTGATGAAGACGACCGTCACGCCGTGGTCGGGCTCGTCCTGCGGGGCGCCCACATCGGCGCCCAGCGCATCGCGGTAAAGCGCCACGGCGGCATCGAGGTCCGGCACGGCGATGGCGACATGGTTCAGACGTCCGATCATGGGTGTCTCCATCGGGTTGGCGCAAGCGGGGCTTGCAGAAATGCGACATAGGGCGGCCCTGCGATGAGGCTATGGGGCCTGCGGCTTGTCGCTTTGCAACATCAGCCCTCGCGCGGGGCGATCCGAAGGCCGAGGTCGCGCAATTGCTCGTTGGTGGGTTCGGACGGCGCGCCCAGCAGCAGGTCTTCGGCGCGCTGGGTCATGGGGAACATGATCACCTGACGGATATTGGCCTCGTCGGCCAGCAGCATCACGATCCGGTCGATGCCCGCGGCGCAGCCGCCGTGCGGCGGCGCGCCGTAGCGGAAGGCGCGCACCATGCCGGCGAAACGCTTGTCCACTTCCGAGGCCGGATAGCCAGCGATCTCGAAGGCGCGATACATGATGTCGGGGCGGTGGTTGCGGATCGCGCCCGAGATCAGTTCATAGCCGTTGCAGGACAGATCGTATTGATAGCCCCTGACCGCCAGCGGGTCGCCCGCCAGCGCCTCCATCCCCCCCTGCGGCATGGAAAACGGGTTATGGCTGAAGTCGATCCGACCTGTCTCGGGGTCCTTTTCGTACATCGGGAAATCGACGATCCAGGCGAAGGCAAAGCGGTCTTCCTCGGTCAGCTTCAATTCGCGCCCGATCTCCACCCGCGCCCTGGCGGCCACGGCCTCGAAGGTTTCCGGCCGCCCGCCGAGGAAAAACGCCGCATCCCCCGAGCCAAGCCCAAGCTGCCGGCGGATTTTCTCGGTCCGTTCGGGGCCGATATTCTTGGCGATGGGGCCGGCGCCGGCGACGGTGCCGCCTTCGTCGCGCCAGAAAATGTAGCCCATGCCCGGCAGGCCCTGCTGTTGCGCAAAGGCGTTCATCCGGTCGCAAAACGCCCGGCTGCCGCCCGTCGGCGCGGGGATGGCGCGGATCTCGGTGCCGTCGTTCTGAAGCAGTTTCGCAAAGATGCCGAAGCCCGAGTCGCGGAAATGCTCGGACACGTCCTGCATCCGGATCGGGTTGCGCAGGTCGGGCTTGTCGGTGCCATACCATTTCAGCGCGTCGGCATAGGCGATGCGCGGCCAGTCGGTATCGACCTTGCGGCCCTTGCCGAATTCCTCGAACAGCCCCTGCACCACCGGCTGGATCGCGGCGAAAACGTCGTCCTGCTCGACAAAGCTCATTTCCATGTCGAGCTGGTAGAAATCGGTGGGCGAGCGGTCGGCGCGGGGGTCCTCGTCGCGGAAACACGGCGCGATCTGGAAATAGCGGTCGAAGCCCGCGACCATGATCAGCTGCTTGAACTGCTGCGGCGCCTGCGGCAGCGCGTAAAAGCGGCCCGGATGCAGCCGCGAGGGCACGAGGAAATCGCGCGCGCCCTCGGGGCTGGAGGCGGTGATGATCGGCGTCTGAAACTCGGTGAAGCCAGCGTCCCACATCCGGTTGCGGATGGAGCGCACGACATTCGAGCGCAGCATCATGTTCGCATGCAGCCCCTCGCGCCGAAGGTCCAGAAAGCGGTAGGCAAGGCGCGTATCCTCGGGGTAGTCGGGTTCGCCGAAGACCGGCAGCGGCAGGTCATCGGCAGGGCCCAGCACCTCCAGATCGCGGATATAGACCTCCACCTCGCCGGTGGGCAGGCGCGGGTTCACAAGGCTCGGGTCGCGCGCCTTCACCGCGCCGTCGATGCGGATCACCCATTCGGCGCGCAGCTTTTCGACCTCGGCGAAAACCGGGCTGTCGCTGTCGGCCAGAACCTGCGTGATGCCGTAATGGTCGCGCAGGTCGATGAACAGCACCCCGCCGTGGTCGCGCACCCGGTGGACCCAGCCGGCAAGGCGGACAGTCTGGCCCACATGGGCGGCTCTGAGATCGGCGCAGGTGTGGCTGCGATAGGCGTGCATGGCGGTCCTTTCGGGCTGGCGCAGCCGCAGCCCTTGCCGGGGCGGCGCGCGTCGGGCCGATACACAATCTGGCAGGCGGGAAGTCAAGGCCGCAGCGTCAGCCGACCGCGCCGCGCGGCGCAAAGCCCTCCAGATAGCCGATCAGCCGGGGCAGGCAGCCCCGGCGCAGGTCATACCTTTCGCGCATCAGCGCCCGGGCGGCGCGGCGCCGGCCGTCGAAGCGCGCAGGCTCGGCCAGGGCCTCGGTCAGGCGGGCGGTCCATGCGGGGATGTCGAAGAAATCCACCAGATCGCCGGTTTCGCCCGCTGCGATCACCTCGCGCACCGGCCCGGTGTCGGAGGCGACCACATGGGCGCCCGCCGCCATCGCCTCCAGCACCGACCATGACAGAACGAAGGGATAGGTCAAATAGGCATGAACCCGCGCCACCTGCATCAGGGCTGTGAAGGTGCCATAGGGCACTCGCCCGGGGAAATGGAGCCGCGCGGGATCATGGCGGCCCTCGATTTCGCGCAGGAAGACCTCTTTCCAGCCGCCCCCGCCCGGCGGCGCCGGGCCATAGCTGGCGCCGTCACCGCCCAGCACGACAACCTGCGCCTGCGGGCGCGCCGCCATGATGCCGGGCAGGGCGCGCAGAAAGATATGGGCGCCGCGATAGGGTTCGATGTTGCGGTTGACGAAGGTCAGAACCTCGTCGCCCGCGCGCAGGGTCGGGCCGCCGGGCAGGGTGACCTCGGCGCACGGATCGGGGGCGATGCGGTCGGTATCCACCCCGTCGTGGGTGATGTGCAGAAGGCCGCGCAGCGCTTCGGGAAAGGTCGACGCCTGCCATTCGGTGGGGCAGATCGCCCCGTCGGCCTGCGCCAGCGCGTGGACAAGATGGGCCTGCCGCGCGGTCACGCCGAAGGCGCGTTCGGGGCTTTGGGGTTGAAACTCCGGGTCGAAATCGGCGTCGAGGCCGCGCGCGGAATAGAGGAATTCGGCATAGATCACGATCTTGGCTGCGGGCCAGACATCGCGCAGAAACAGCGTCTCGCCCCAGCCGGAATGGCCCACGATCAGATCGGGCACAAAGCCGTGACGGTCGCGCAGGGTAAGTGCGGCACGCGCGCAGGACAGGCCGCGCTCGGTCGCCTCGGCATAGCTGCGCGCCAGCCTCAGCGTGGCCGGGTCGGGCTTGTGGCCGGGCAGGCGGTACCGCACCGTGCGCACCGGGCTGGGGCGCTGGTTGCCTTCGGCCGTCAGCGCCAGCACCGTATGGCCGCGCTCTGCCAGCGCCGGGGCCAGATGCAGGAACTGCCCCGGGAAATTCTGGTGAACGAAGAGGATCTTCACGGCGCCTCCGCGCGTGGCCCGGGCCGGTCTAGCGTTCCTTGACGTAGGGCGCGCCGCCGGCCTTGGGCGGGACCGCCCGGCCGACGAAGCCGGCGAGGATCACCACGGTCAGGATATAGGGCAGCGCCTCCATGAACTGCACGGGCACGGTGACGCCGCCCAGATCGATGCTCTGATAACGGTTGGCCACCGCCTCCAGAAACCCGAAAAGAAACACCGCGCCCAGCGCATGCCACGGCCGCCATTTGGCGAAGATCAGCGCGGCCAGCGCGATGAAGCCACGCCCCGCGCTCATGTCCTTGACAAAGCCCGCCGCGAGGCCGGTGGCCAGATAGGCCCCCGCCAGCCCGCACAGCACCCCGGCGATCATCACCGCGGCATAGCGCAGCCAGATCACCGACACGCCGGCGGTATCCACCGCGGCCGGGTTCTCGCCCACCGCGCGCAGCCGCAGCCCGAAGCGCGTGCGAAACAGCACCCACCACGTCAGCGGCACGCACAAGAGCGCCACATAGACAAGGATCGAATGGCCCGACAGCAGCACCGAATAAAGCGGCCCGATCACCGGCACATCGGCCAGTTGTTCGGCAAAGGGCAGGGTAAGACGCTGGAAGCGCGCATCGCCGGTAAGCGAGGGCGTCCGCCCGCCCATCCGGAACCAGTTTTCGGCGATCACCACGGTCAGCCCCGCGGCCAGAAAGTTGATCGCCACGCCTGAAATCAGCTGGTTGCCGCGAAAGGTGATCGAGGCAAGCCCGTGCACCAGCGACAGAAAGACCGAGGCCGTCATCCCCGCGGCCAGCCCGATCCACACCGACCCGCTGAGCGCCGCCGCCCCGGCCGAAAAGAAGGCCGCGGCGAGGATCTTGCCCTCCAGACCGATGTCGAAGACACCGGCGCGTTCGGAATAGAGCCCGGCGAGGCAGGCCAGCAGCAGGGGCGTGGCCAGCCGCATGGTCGAATCGAGGATCTGGATGATCGCGATCCAGTCCATCACGCGCGCCTCCGCTGAAGGGCGGCCCAGACCCGTTCGATGGGCATGCGCACCAGATTGTCGAGCGCGCCGGTAAACAGGATCACCAGCGCCTGAATCACCACCACCAACTCGCGCGGGATGCTCATCTCGAAGGCCAGTTCACCCCCGCCCTGATAGAGAAAGCCGAAGAGCATCGCCGCCAGAAACACCCCGAACGGGTGCGACCGGCCCATCAGCGCCACCGCGATGCCGATGAAGCCCGCGCCCTCGACCGCGTTCAGCACCAGCCGGCCCTGCGCGCCCAGCACCGAATTGATCGCCATCAGCCCCGCCAGCGCGCCCGAGATCACCATCACATACATGGTGATCCGCACCGGCGAGATACCGGCATAGACCGCCGCCTGTTCGGAATGGCCGAAGGCGCGGATCTGATAGCCCAGCCGCGTGCGCCAGAGCAGATACCAGACCAGCACGCAGGCCAGAAGCGCCACCAGCAGCGTGACATTGGCCGGGGTCGCGCGCGAGAACGGGATGCCGAACAGATCCAGCATCTCGTGCAGCCGCGGCAGGCGGGTTTCCTCGGGGAAGCGCGGGCTCGACGGGTCCATGGAGCCGGTGGGCCGCAATTGCGTCACCAGTGCCCAGTTCAGCAAGGCCGCGGCGATGAAGTTGAACATGATCGTGGTGATCACGATATGGCTGCCGCGCCTGGCCTGCAGATAGCCCGGCACCGCCGCCCATGCCGCGCCGAAAAGCGCAGCGCCCAGCGTCGCGGCGATCAGCGCCAGCGACCAGTGCGGCCACGGCAGATAAAGGCAGACCAGCGCCACGCCCAGCCCGCCAAGCAGCGCCTGCCCCTCGCCCCCGATGTTGAACAGGCGTGCCTGAAACGCCACCGCCACGGCGAGGCCGGTGAACATGAAATTCGTCGCGTAATAGAGCGTGTAGCCCCAGCCATAGCTGGAGCCCAGCGCGCCGTTGACCATCACCTGAACGGCGCGCACCGGGTCCTGCCCCACATACCAGATCACCACGCCCGAGATGACGAAGGCAATCAGGATCGACAGCAGCGGCACGAAGACCACATCGACCCAATGGGGCAGGCGGCGTGTGGCCATCAGGCGGCCTCCCCGCTCATGCCGGCCATCATCAGGCCCAGTTCGCGCTCGTCGGTCTCGGTGGCGATGCGCTCGCCCATGATCCGGCCGTCGAACATCACCGCGATGCGATCCGACAGCGACATGATCTCGTCAAGCTCCACGCTGACCAGAAGGATCGCCTTTCCGGCGTCGCGCAACTCCACCAGCCGCTGGTGGATGAATTCGATCGCGCCGATATCGACGCCGCGGGTGGGCTGGCCCACCAGCAGCAGGTCGGGGCTGCGCTCGATCTCGCGGGCGAGCACCAGTTTCTGCTGATTGCCGCCCGAAAAAGCCTCGGCCAGAAGCTGCGGGTTGGGCGGGCGCACGTCGAAGCGCTCCATCTTGCCGGCGGCGTCGCCGATCATGGCGGCGTTGTCCATCAGCATCGGGCCGCGGTTGTAGGCCGGGTCGTGGTGATAGCCGAAGGCGATGTTTTCCCATGCGTGAAAGGCCATCACCAGCCCGCGGCGCTGCCGGTCCTCGGGCACATGGCCGATGCGGCTGGCGCGGCGGGTCTGGCCGTCGCTGATCCGGCAGGTCAGGTCCAGTTCATGATCGCCGAGCCGGGCGCGCCCGGCTCCCGGCGTAAGCCCGGCCAGCACCTCGAGCAGTTCCGATTGCCCGTTGCCCGCCACCCCGGCGATGCCGAGAATCTCGCCCGCCCGCACGTTGAACGACAGCCCCTTGAGCCGCTCCACACCCTTGGCGTCGGTCATCCGCAGATCGTCGACTTCGAGGATCGTGCGGCTGGGCTTGGCCGGCGCCTTGTCCACGCGCAAAAGCACCTTGCGCCCGACCATCAGTTCGGCCAGTTGCGGCGGGCTGGTCTCGGCGGTTCTGACCGTGGCCACCATCTCGCCCCGGCGCATGACGCTGACGGTATCTGTCACTTCCATGATCTCGCGCAGCTTGTGGGTGATCAGGATGATGGTCTTGCCCTCGCGCCGCAGCCCTTCGAGGATGCGGAACAGATGGTCGGCCTCGGCCGGGGTCAGCACGCCCGTGGGCTCGTCGAGGATCAGGATATCGGCCTGCCGGTACAGCGCCTTGAGGATTTCCACCCGCTGCTGATGGCCCACCGACAGATCCGAGATAACCGCATCCGGGTCCACGTTCAGCTCGTAATCGCGCGCAAGCTCCACCAGAAGCCGGCGCGCCTTGGCCAGGGAGGGGCGCAGCAGGCGCCCGTCCTCGGCGCCCAGCACGACGTTTTCCAGAACGGTGAAATTCTCCACCAGCTTGAAATGCTGAAAGACCATGCCGATACCGGCACGGATCGCGGCCTGACTGTCGGGGATGGCCGTGGGCGTGCCCCCGATCAGGATTTCCCCGGCATCGGCCTTGTAGAAGCCATAGAGGATCGACATGAGCGTCGATTTGCCGGCGCCGTTCTCGCCGATGATGCCGTGGATCGTGCCACGCTCCACCAAGATGGAGATATCCTTGTTGGCCTGAACCGGCCCGAACGCCTTGGAAATGCCCCGCAATTCGATCGCCGGGGCGACCGGGGGCGCCGGGGCGGCAGCGGCCTGCCGTCCCGGTGTCTGCAAGATGTCCGTCATCGGCCTCAGAACGCCGGGCAGGTATCGTCCGTCCGGTAATCGTGCACAGCCAGTTCGCCGGCGATGATCGCGGCCTTCGCGGCCTCCACCGCTTCCTGCATCTCGGCGGTAATCAGATCGGCGTTGAATTCATCGACCGCGTAGCCCACGCCATCCGAGGCCAGATCCATCAGCACGACCCCGGTTTCCAGATCCGCGCCGTCGGTGAAGGCATCGAACACCGCCTGATCCACCAGCTTGAGCATCGAGGTCAGCACCTGACCGGGGTGCAGGTAGTTCTGGTTCGAATCGACCCCGATGGACAGGATACCGGCATCCGCCGCGGCCTGAAGCACGCCCAGACCGGTGCCGCCCGCCGCGGCGAAGACCACATCGGAGCCCTGGCTGATCTGGGCCTGCGTGATCTCGCCGCCGCGCACCGGGTCGTTCCATGCCGCGGGGGTGGAGCCGGTGTAGTTGTGGATCACCGTTATGTCGGGGTTCACCGCCTTGGCGCCCTGGGCATAGCCGCAGGCAAAGGCGCGGATCAGCGGAATGTCCATCCCGCCGACAAAGCTGATCGTGTCGGTTTCCGTCGCCATCGCCGCCAGCATCCCGACAAGGTAAGAGCCCTCCTGCTCGGCAAAGATGACCGAACGGACATTGGGCAGATCGACCACCGCGTCGATGATCACGAAATTCGTGTCGGGATAGTTGGGCGCCACCTCCAGCAGCGTGGATTCATTGGCAAAGCCCAGCACCACGATGGGGTTCGCCCCGGCTTCGGCCATGCGGGTGACGAATTGCACGCGCTGCGCCTCGTTCTGGATCTCGAGGTCGCGATAGCTGTTGCCGGTTTCCGCCGCCCAGCGCTCCGCCCCGGTGTAGGCGGCCTCGTTGAAGGATTTGTCGAACTTGCCGCCCATGTCGTAGACGAGCGCCGGTTGCGCGAGTGCTGTGCCAGCGCCCAGCGCCATGGCGGCGGCCGAGCCAAGAAGGATGCGGTGGAATGTCATGGAGTGTCTCCCGGTTTCATGTTGCGCATCCGCCGGTGCCTGCCGCGCAGGCGCCCGCGATACGAGCCGATCTCTGTCGGATCAGCACCAAGTAAGGACGCAGCTTGACCGGGTGGTCAACA
>SKUV01000113.1 GCA_007129775.1 Paracoccaceae bacterium
AAACCGATCAGAATTGGAGCTTCCCATGCAGCTGCATCTCGCACTCACGGGGCGTGCCCTGTTGCGCCCCCGCCGCCACCCTCCGCTCGACGACCCGCTCAATCCGCACGAATGGGCCGGGCTGTAGCGGGTCTTCGCCTTGCGGGCCCGGCTGAGCCAGTGGCTGCAAGCGCGCCGGGGCGCGACACCTCGGCCCCTGCCCTCGGCCGTGAGGCCACGGCGCATTTGACAGGGCTGATAGGCTGTGCGGGCAAAGCAAGAGGAGACAGCATGTCCCAAATCGCCTATCGCCGCCCGCCCGAGGCCGTGGACATGGCCGCCGAGGAGCGCGCCATCCGGCGCGACACGACCATCGCGACGGCGGTGACGCACGCGGGTTTCGCGGCAGCCTTCTGGCTCGGCCCTTCGCTGGCTGATCTGCCCGTGGAAGTCGCGGAACGGCTGGCCTTCGTGGCGTTGGTCTTCGCCGTGCCGGGATTCGTGCTGCTGGTTGCGATAATGATGGTCTCGACCACGCGGCGCTTCTCGGCCAAGGATATCGGCGGGCAGGCCGCCGGGCCGCCCAGCGAGCGGCTGGCGATCAAGGCGGCCTTCCTGCAGAACACGCTCGAACAGGTGGTCCTTGCCGCCGGTTTCTACTTCGCGCTGGCCGCGGTGGCGGGCGGGGCGTGGCTGGCACTCCTGCCCGTCGCGGCGGGGCTGTTCGTGATCGGGCGGGTGCTGTTCTACCGCGGCTATCCGCGCGGCGCGCAGGGCCGGTCGCTGGGCATGGGCCTGACCATGATGCCCGCCGCGCTGGGTTATCCGCTGGTGACAGGGCTGGCAGTGTTCGGAGGCTGAGGCGATCACGACAGGAAATCGCCGAGCCAGCCCGCAACAGCATCAAGGTCCTGCGCCGACGGGAAATGCCGGCTGCCCGGCAGCAGCCGGGTCTCGGCCTGCGGCAGGAGGTGCCGGGTGCGGGCCAGAAGTGCCTTGCCGGGGAACAGCGGGTCGCGCTCCGCGCCGACGACCAGCGCGGGGCGGTTGAAACCGGCCAGCGCGCCATCCGCCATCGGGCCGGGCATGCGGTGGGCGAGCCGCAGGTGCCGGAACACGGCAGCATGGGTGTCTAGCATCAACTCCGAGGGCGGGTCGCTGTGCAGCGGTGCGACAGCGACGGTGAGATTGGCCCGCGTGGGGCGTAGCCGGTAGCGCAGCATCGGCACGGCCAGTTTCGCGATCAGGGGCCAGATCGAAGGCTTCAGTAGCCCGGCTGGCGCGATCAGCGCCATGTGGTCGATCCGCTCGGGCGCAACACTCGCCAGCTCCAGAATGATCCCGCCACCGAAGGACACGCCCAGATGCGGCGCGCACCCAAGGTCCAGCGTGTCGAGCACGTCGCGTGCCCATTCGTGCAGTTCACCCTTGCGGCTGTCCAGATGATACGGGGCGCTGTAGCCGGGGGCGCCCGGCAGGTCGGGCGCGAACACCCGAAATCGCGTCATCAGCGCGGCGAACCAGTGCAGCGTGGCAGGGTTGGGGAAGTTGCCGCCCTGATGAATGATCAGCGGCGGTGCATCCTCCGGCCCGGCCACCAAGACACTGGTTGCCCCGAAACGCGTCTGCACCTCGATGCGCCCGACCCCGGCAGGCAACAGAGCCAGCCAGCGATCGTAGGCCGCCAGCAGCGCCGCGCGACCGGCCTCGGAGCGATGGGTCGGTCTCGCTTTCAGGAACATCGGAGATCCGTCCGCGTCGCGACCAGAACACCCATGCCCTCGCCCTCCGCCATGCTCACTCGCGCAGGGTGTGCTGGTGCATGAGCATCTGCCACAAACCGCCCTGCCGCACATAGGTGCTGGAGCACAGCACGCGATAGGGCGGATTGCCCGGGCGATGGCCGGCGGCGCGATAGCTCAGCACCACGGTGTCGCTGGCTTGGGTCGCATGCTGCGCGTCGAAATCAACCGAGTCCCAGCGCGGTGCGCCCTCCAGACCTTGCATGATCGCTCCCGCGTCGAGGATCCCCGCAGGTTCGGGAAACACCATGCGCGCATCGGGGGCGAGATGACACTTATAATGCGGGATCCCGTCCAGCCAGAACCCGCGTTCGCAATCCCAGAGTTCGTCCAGATCAGCCAATCCTTCCTCCTTTCGCTGACGCGTCAAACATTTCGGAAGACAGGCCGCGGGTCAACGCAGGCGAGTCAGCTTGCGATGCGCAAGTCCGGGTCTCCGCCCGCTTCCAGGTCCCCAGCTTCCGCCATGGCCTTCAGCGCTGCATTCCCAGCCTCGAACCCAGCGCGGAACTGCTGCACATCCATAACCCACAGCAGCAGTCCGCGAAAGCGCTCGCCCTGTATCAGCCGGGTGCCGCCCGCCTCGGGGATCAGCCGGAAATAATGCTCGCCATCGAAGAGGCGCGGCAGGCCCAGCCGCCCCAGCCAGCGCAGTTCGCGACCTGGATCGGCGACCAGCACGCGCGGGCGGAAACGCATGGTGCCGCCCGAGGGCGTGCGCATGGTCAGCCGGACGCGGCGACCGGGGGTGAAGCTGCCTTTCACAGCATGCATCATCGGGTTCCACGCGGCATGGGCGGCGGAGTCGGTGAGCAACGCCCAGATACGCTCAGGCGGGGTGTTGATGAAGATCTCGGTCTCAAATCCATCGCGGGGCGCGCGGGCGAAGGCGGCGGCAAGGCCGAGGGCCAGGGCAGAGGCAGTCAGCAGCAGGGCGGTCATGGCAGGGTCTCCGATGAAAGTGTGGGACCGGGATAGCTGATGCAGACCTATTCGAGAATTGCAATAAGATGGATATCTGCTATAGAGAAATGCATGAGCGTTCCCTCGATCCAGTGGGACCACTGGCGCAGCTTCATCGCCGTGGCCGAAGCGGGCAGCCTGTCGGGCGCGGCGCGTGCGCTGGGGCTGACGCAGCCCACCGTCAGCCGCCATGTCGATTTGCTGGAGGCCGCGCTGGGCGCGCGGCTGTTCCTGCGCGCCCCGCAGGGCATGGGCCTGAGCGATCTGGGCCGACAGATGCTGCCCGAGGCGCGGGCCATGGCGGCCTCGGCGGCAGCGCTGGAACGCGCGGCCTCGGCCCCGGTGGAGGAAGCGCAGGGCGTCGTGCGGCTGGGCGCGTCCGAAGTGGTGGGGGCCGAGGTCCTGCCCGCGATCCTCGCGCCCTTGCTGGCCGCGCATCCGGGGCTGTCGGTGGAGCTTGCACTCTCCAACCGCAACGACGACCTGTTGCGGCGCGAGGCCGATCTGGCGCTGCGCATGGTCCGGCCCACGCAATCGGGGCTGGTGGCGCGGAAACTGGCGGATGTGCGGATCGGGCTCCATGCCCATGCGCGCTATCTGGACCAGTACGGCACGCCTGCGACACTGGGTGCACTGGCCGATCACGTCCTTATCGGCCCCGACAGTGATACGATGGCACTGGAAGGCTTCGCGCAGGCTGGCATTCCCCGCCGCCTGATCCGCCTGCGCTGCGACCGCGAGGCGGCGCAGTTGAACGCCATCCGGGCGGGCCTCGG
>SKUV01000171.1 GCA_007129775.1 Paracoccaceae bacterium
CACCGGGCATTTGGTCCCGGTCAGCATGTGATGCCGCCGGGCCGAACTCTCAGGGCTGCGCCATTTCATGTAGCGCGGGCATATCAGTCCCCGTGCGCGAAGCCGGCGAGAGCCGCGGCGATGCCCCTTTCGAGGTCACGGGCGTTGATTGCGCCGAGGGGCGTGTCGCTGCGCGTGCTCTCGATCCCGGCGAAGACCACGAAGTGGCGCTCTACACAGCGCACGACAACCGTTGCCGAGCGCGAGCGCGCGCGGGTGCCGGAACTGATTTCGGTCGTCCCGGTCTTGCCCATCAGGGCCTCGCAGCCCAGCGGCGCCAGTTGTTCCGGCAGACCCCGCAAGGTACCATTCGGGGCGAGGGGGGCCGCCATGACCGATGCGGCCCTCGCCGCAACGTCACCACCATAGCCCAGTTCCTCGAGGTCCACCGGCCGCACCGGATGCCCGTCGAGCAGCATCAGCCCGTCGGTTCGCGCGGGCTCGCCGAGGCCGGCGCGCGCAATTGTGGCGAACAGGGCCATGAACCGCTCCGGCGGTGCGCGCCGTCCGACGCCCAGCGCTGCGCCGGCCGGGCCAGCCGGGTCGCCGAGGAACCCGAGCCCGGTTTCAAGACCATGCATTTCTGCTCCATGCCGGCGCGCGACATCAACCCAGGGCAGGTTCATCGAGATCCCGAATGCGGTCTCGATATCGATCCAGCCGCCGGGGTGATCTTCCAGACAGGCCTCGACGGGTTCCGGGCCGCTGGTGTTGGTGATCTGCCCCGAAAGGCGGTTGCACAGCCTTTCTTCATCATGGCCCACGGCAATGAGGGCCAAGGGCGTCTTGTGCTGGCTCCCGAGACCGAAAGAGGGCGCGCGCGGGCTCGCCGCCCCGTCCGCGGACCGCTCGAAGGGGCCGAACAGGGTCCGGTGACGGTTTGTCAGCACGGTCCGCAAAGGCAGGCCATCACCGGAGATTTCCGCCACCGCGAACAGGTAGTCGACCGGCACATCACAGGTGCCCGAGAGGCAAAGGCCGGGCGCGAGGCGAGCGGAGAGGTCGGGCATCAGCGTCTCGAATGCCGCTTCAGCGTCGCGTTGTGCGTCGAGGTCCAGCGTCACGTGCCCGTCACCGGGATGGCTCGTCGTCCCGGCGGCGATCATGGCATCGCGCATGGCGATTTTCTGCGGTCCCCGAATGCCGGGGAGCATGTGCGTCGGGTTTGCAAATCCCTCGATCACCTCGATGGCGTCGGCACGTTCGGCGTCGTGCGAGGCGAGCCGGTTTGCGCAGGCCGCGGCCCGGGTCTGGGCCCGGCCATGCCGCCATGCCACCGCCCCGCCATAGACCGGCAGATCCTGGTAGAGGTTGAAGGTCGATGCTGCGGCGAACAGGCAGATTTCACCGAGGTTCTGCGGTGGTCCGCCGAACAGGGCCTCGGCCGCCACGGCGCCGGCGAGCGGGCGACCCGTCCCGTGAATGACTGTCATCCGCCCCGCGAGAAAGTGGGCGCGCGCCAGTTCGTCGTCTTGCAGGTGTCGGGCGACAAAGGCCATCGAGGCGCCGATATTGATCAGCTTGGCGATCGCGCCGTCGACCGCATCGGCCTGCCCGGTCAGGGCTTCGAAGGCCGACAGGATGGGGCCGCTGCCACGCGGCGGAAGGCGGGTCGCGGGCTCGCCGTCCAGCCAGCTCTGGACTGCATCCTCGCGCGTGAGCCCGCGCATCGTACGCTCGACCTCGAATGCAGCGCCGCGGAACAGCCCCACCAAATCCTGCCCCAGAAGCGTGCGCGCGCTACGCTCCCAGCGCCCCTCGAGGCTCCCGATGGCTTCGGCAATGCGCAGCGCGGTTTCGTCGTCGAAGGGCGCAGTCAGGTGCGTGTCCTGACAGGCGGTGGAGGGATGCACCGGCAGGGCGCCGACGAACGTGCCGTCCTCCTCTCGCAGCACCACGGCGTCGCCGCAGCGCATGGCGGCCTCTGCCTGCTCGACCATCTTGTTCGGAAGCTGTGAAAGGACGGGGGTCAGCAGCGGTTCGGCCAGAAGCCCGAGCCCCACCTTCGCGGCGATGAACAAAGCGATCAGCGGCAGCTTGTGGCGCCAGTGCCGCGCCGGGCGGTGCCGGCGGGCGTCGGGATCGGTGCCTGCGGCGGTCGCGGCCGCTGCGCGCGCGGGCATCGTCCACGGCATGATCGCGCGCAGGGAGACATGCGGCATCGAGACCCGTGGCACAGGTGGCAGCCAGCGCTGCAACATGAGTTGCCGGCGCTTCCGCGCCAGGCGCCGCAGGAATCGTTCCAGATCCGTGCTGCGATGCCCGCGGAACGCAGCCTCGCGCCGCCGCTCGTCGGCAAGCATGCGGTCAACGAGCCGCTCAAGGTCAGCATCCGAGAGCCGGTGGTCGGGTCTGCGCGGGGGCGGGGTGAGCGCGTTCATCGGCGTCCTCCGCGACCCGGCCGCGCGAGCGACTCGATGATGGAGACGCCGGTCTTTGCAAGAAGCGCACCGGTGAGGAAGCCCTCCGAAGCAAGCTCGGAAAGACGTGCGGCGCCTGCCTCGAAGAGCGCGGTCGGCCCGTCTGCGGCGACCAGAATAGCCCAGACGATTCCACCGGCGATCGCAGTCGCCAGCAGAGTGGCGACTGCGCGGTTGCGCAGCAGCGCCGACAGCGCCAGCCCGGAGAGCGCGCCCGCGAGGAGCTGATCGTGCTCGAACATGAAGATCGATGCGTCCGCCATTACCAGCGCCCCTTTTTTCGCAGCATGACAAGGCCGAGCAGCCGCAGCAGCTTCGCCGGCCCCCTCCAGATCACGAAGAGGATCGTGCCGAGCAGCGCCGCAAAAAGGACGGTCCCCGCTGTCTGTTCACCCAGAAAGAGCGTCAGCACGCCTTGCACCGCGCCAAGCACCAACAGAACCACCACGGCGGGCGCGACCCAGTCGGGAGACGCCGGAAGAACCTCGAACCGGACCAGCGTGTGCGCGACCAGCAGCAGGATTGCACCAAGCAGAGCGAGCCGTGCACCTGCCATCATCGCGAGGCCCCCGGCCAGGAATGCTGCCATCATCGGCACGTCGAGCAAGTGGATATAGTCGGCCGCCACAGGCTCGATGGCCGACCAGACCGATTCGATCCAGACGGGAACTTCCCCCTCGAGGAACGCTGTGAAATCCTTTGTTGCAATGTCGCCCATGGTCGTCGCCTTCATGCCCGGTATGATCTCGTTTCGATCTGGGACCTGGCACCTGTGTGGCCCCGGCTGATGCCCGCGCTATCACGCCCCAATGGCGAAAGGCGTTTTCGCAACCTTGTGGTGCGCCGCAGACTGCAGCACGGGCAGTGTCGTGGCGGGGCACCGGTAGCATTCCGATCCCGTGCCGGGTGCCCGCGAAATCACTGCGGCATTCAGCCTGCTTCGGCCGTCTGGCGCGCATTGATCTCGCGCTCGGCCTGCTGGACTCGCAACGTAGCCTCGGCGCTGAACCTGTAGAGGTTGAAGACCCGCGCATCGCCGAAGATGTCGGCGCGCGCACGG
>SKUV01000391.1 GCA_007129775.1 Paracoccaceae bacterium
AGCCGCCCCTCTCCCGGTCGCCGCGGCCCTGCCAGCCGCCGCCCACCAGCACCGTGCCGTTGGCGAATTGCTTGAGCGACAAAAGCCCGCTGGCCACGCTGAGCACCGTCTGCATGACCGGCGCCATGCGTTCGGTCACGGCCAGCTGGTTGACCAGCACCTTGATCGGCACCTCCAGCCTCAGCCAGCGCAGCATCGGCTCCAGCCAGACGCCGCCGGCCAGAACCACGCGCGGCGCGGTCAGCTTTGCGTCGCGCGCCGGGTCGGCGCAGCGCAGCACATAGCCCTGCGCGCCATGGTCGAGCCCCGTCACCGCCAGCCCCTCGATCACCTCGCAGCCGGCCTCGCGCAGCGCGCCGGCAAAGCCGCGCCCGGTCAGATACGCGGTGACATGGCCGTCGATGGGGCAATGGGCGGCGGCGCGGATGTCGGGCGACAGGCCCGGCTCGATCGCGCGCGCCTCGTCGGGAGTGATCACCCGGATCGGCGCGCCGGCGCCGCCGCGTGCCTCGGCGCGCTGGTGGATCAACGCTTCCTCTGCCTCGGTGAAGGCGACAGTCAGGCCAGGCGCCTGAGTCACCCCCACATCGGCGCCAAGCCAGTCGGCCGTGGTCGTCCACATCCGCCAGCCTTCCAGAGCATAGGGGATGAGCGCGGCGCGGGTCATGTGCATGGTCAGCGTGCCGGCATTGGTGCCCGATGCCTCGCGACAGATGCCGCCGCGATCCACCAGTGCCACGCGCATTCCTCCGCGCGCGAGGTAAAGCGCCGTGCTTGCGCCCATCACCCCCGCGCCGATCACCAGCGCGTCATATGCCCGCGCCCCGGTCACAGCGGCGCCGGCTTCGGAATGGGGATGTCGGCATAGTCGAAATCGCCGGCGAGATCGGCCAGCGGCACGGGCCGCAGCGGCGCGCGCCCGGTCCAGAGCCCGGCCTGCACACGCGAGGCGCCTTGCTTCGCGGCGACGATCTCGGCCGCAGCCTCGCCGCACATCCGGCCCTGACAGGGGCCCATGCCGCAGCGCGTCCAGTGCTTGACCTGATTGACCTCGGTCGCGCCGGCGGCGACTGCGGCCTCGATCTCGGCCCGGGTCACATCCTCGCAGCGGCAGACCGGCGTGTCGGCGGGAATCGCGGCATAAAGCGGCGCGCGCGGGGCCATTATCGCCGACATGGCCCGCCCGAAGCCCTCCGCCGCGCGCAAGGCGCGCCGTTCGAGGGTGATCCGGTCGGACAGGATTTGCGCATCGCCGATGCCGGCGGCGCGGGCTGCGGCAAGGCCCGCCACACGCCCCTGATGCCATGCCGCCGCCGCCCCGCTGATGCCGCCGCCATCGCCCACGAGGTAAAGCCCCGGCACGCTGGTGCGGAACTCCGTATCGCGCCGGGCGATCCAGCCGCCGCGCTCGGGCCGCCAGTCATGGGCCGCGCGCAGCAGGCGGGTCAGTTCGGTGCCCGGCACCAGCCCGTGGCCCACGGCCAGCGCATCGGCCTCGATCAGGCGCTCTGGCCCCGGCCGGCCGTCACGTCCGATCCGTGCAAGGGTCACGCGTAGCGCGTCATCCGCGCCCGGCTCGGCCCGCAAAACGTGGTGGCGCGGCAGATAGGGCACGCGGCGCGCAGCGATCTGCGCCACCCAGCCCGCCCCGCGCGCCATCAGGTCGGGACGCGCCAGCATCCGCGGCAGCGCGCGCGCCCAGTCGGCAGGGCCGGCCAGATCGGCCACGCCGACCACCTGCGCCCCGATCTTGCCCAGCCCGGCGGCGACATAGGCCAATAGCGGCCCGCAGCCGGCCACCAGCACCCGCCGGCCCGGCGCCATCCGCTGCGATTTCATCAGGATCGTCGTCGCCGCGAGTCCCAGCACCCCCGGCAGGGTCCAGCCCGGAAAGGGCACGACCCGTTCATGGGTGCCGGTCGCGGCGATGAGCCTGTCAGCCTGCCACTTCGCCGGGCCTTGCGGGCCCAGCGCCTCGATCCGGAACCCCTCGGACACCATCCAGACACGGTGGTCGGTGACCAGTTGCGCCCCGCTTGCCTCCAGTTCCGCCCGCTGGCGCGCTCCCTCGGCGGCTTCGAGCGACCGCACGCCGGGGGCGAGGGTGATGCCCTCGGGCAGGGCGCGATAAACCTGCCCGCCGGTCTGGGGCGCCTCGTCGATCACGAGAACGCGTGCACCGGCCCACGCGGCGGTGACAGCTGCGCCGACCCCGGCCGGGCCTGCGCCCAGCACCGCGATATCAAAGCGCGAAGGGTCGGATGCCGGGTCAGCCAAGGGTTTCCACCTCCATCCCCGCGCGCAGCGGCGTGCGACAGGCTTCGCGCCGGGCACCGTCGATCCGGCACAGGCATTCCTGACAAACGCCCATCAGGCAGAAGGCGCCGCGCGCATCGCCGCTGCGGGGGGCGTGGCGCAGGGTGGTCAGCCCCAGTGCGCCCAGCGCCGCGGCCACGCTCTCACCGGCGAAGCCCGAAACCTGGGCCCCGTTCAGGCGAAACGAGACCGGCACGCGATGCACCTCTTTTCCCTCTCTAAGATAGGCTTTCGCCATGATTCCCCGCCCTGACGCCTTGGCTAAGATGATGAAAGCGCGCGGATTAATCCGAAGCCCGCATCAAGCCATCCCTGATTTCTGTATACAAATCGTATCCCGTTTGTCAAACTGCGCAGCGTCTCTGGATCGTTGCGAGGGGGCGATGAACGGCATTATTGATGAATTTCTGATCGGTGCGATAGACGGCCATGTGCATGCCTGTGCCCATCTGAACGCGCGCAGCCTCACCGCGCTGCAGGCGGCACGACAGGCGCAGGCGGCGGGGATGCGGGCGCTTGGCTTGATGGACAATTTCGCAAGCTCCGTGGGCCTCGCCGCGATGATCGACCGGGAGCTTGCCGACCCGAATTTCACCGTTTTTGGCGGGCTGATCATGGAGCCGCAGGCCGGCGGCCTGAACCCGCGCGCGGTGGCGGCAGCGCTGGGCACCGGCTATTCCGATGCCAGTGGGCTGGACTGGCGCGGCGCGCGGCCGGGGGCGCGATTCGTGTCCTTTCCCACCCATGCCACAAGGCATGTGGCGCTGGGTGAGGGCCGGCGCGGCGCCTATCTGGAGGGCTGTCTGGCGCTGCCCGCGTCCGGCCCGCTGCCCGACCCGATCCCAGAGATACTCGACCTGATCGCGGGCGCCGATGCGGTGCTGAACACCGGCCATCTGACAGCGGATGAAACCCTGCTCCTGATCGCCGAGGCCCGCGCCCGGGGCGTGGGGCGCATTCTCGTGCCCTGTTCGCTGTTTTCCACCGCCGAGGTGGAAGCGATCGTCGCTGCCGGTGCGGTGGCGGAGTTTTCGTATTTCTTCGTCTCCCACGCGACTCAGGTTGCGCTGACCCATGTGGATACAGAGGCGCATCCGATCCCGGCCACCACGCTGGCCGCCATGGCCGCCACCATCGCGCTGCTGAAACCCTCGCATTGCATCCTGTCGAGCGATTGCGGCGTCTCGATCCTGCCGGCACCGGTGGAGGGGCTTCGGGTGTTTCTTCGCGGACTGGAGGCGGCAGGCCTGCCGGCCGCCGTGCTTCAGGCCATGGTGCGCGACACGCCGGCGCGCCTTTTCGGGCTGGACTGACCTCCGGGCCGGTCCGGACGGTCACAATCCCCGAGAAACCGCCGGCGCGACGGGTGGCCGGCGCAATTTGCGCTATGGCAAGGGCCCCGGGCTGCTGTATCCTGCGCCAAACAAGAATGAACGAGGCAGAGAATGGGCGTGATTCGGGCTGTGCTGGCTCTGGTGCTGGCGCTGGGCGTAGCGGGATGTGAAACGTCCAAATTCCGGACGTATGACGGGCCCGAAGTGACCCGCATCTACGTCCACAAGGCCGACCGGCGCATGATGCTGATGCATCACGATCAGGTCCTGAAATCCTATTCCGTCGCCCTTGGCGGCAATCCGGTAGGACACAAGCAGTTCGAGGGCGACCAGCGCACGCCCGAGGGTGACTACATCATCGACAGGCGCAACCCGAACAGCCAGTTCCACCTGTCGCTTGGCATATCCTATCCCAACGAGGCCGACATCGCCTTTGCCGAAGCCTTGGGCAAGAAGCCGGGCGGCGACATCTTCATTCATGGCCGCGGCCCGTGGCACCAGCGCGACCGCGGTGACTGGACATGGGGCTGCATCGCCGTCAGCGACCGGCAGATGGAGGATATCTATGCCATGGTGCGCGACGGAACGCCGATCACGATTCTACCGTGACCGCGGTCGAGGCCGTGCGGGACGGTCGCGCGCTTACTGCCCCGCAGGCGCCGTGAGCGCGGCAAACGGCTCCGGCTCCGGCGCGGGGGCCGGGACGAATTGCGGCACGGGGGATTGTTCGAAAGGGTTGCCAAGGGTCAGCGTCCACCACAGCTTGCCGTTCGCATCCTGATGGAAGGCAAAGCCCATGTCGCGCGCCGACGGATCCAGCAACACGTTGCGCGTATCGGGATCATTCATCCAGGCTGTGAGTGTCTCTATCTCTGTCTCGAAGGTTTCCGAGATCAACTCGCCCACAAGCCGCCCGGAATAGCCCGCGCGCCGCACCCGCGTGACCGGAGATGACCCGTCCGAGCCAAACAGCCAAGGCCGGCCCTGCGCCGACATGTCGCGCGAATGCGTGGCAGCCGCGGCATTGAGCTGGGCGTTGAGCTGCAACTGCTGCAGCCCCGAGCGCGCCCGCAGGGTATTGATCGAATCAAGCATCCGGAACTGGATTTGCGGCAGATCGGACTGGCTTATCCGGTAGATCACCGGCACCGGCCGGCCATCCGCCCCTTCACGCATCGGCCCCGGATCGACACAGGCCGACACGCCGAAGGCAAGGGCAACACACAACAGGGACGGACGCAGCATCAGGGCACCTTTTTTTCGAATGGCGCAGCGTTAGCGGTTTGGATCGAAAACTACAAACGCAACTCTGCGTGACCGGGTTCTGGTCGCCCGAAACTGCGGCGCATCTGCCATAGCGGGCAAGCCGCCGCGAGCGCACTGATTCCGGAGTCTGGTTGCGCTAACGTCAAGGGCGGTCGCTCGCGCGGCCGCCAGCCCGGCAACCAACCGCCGATTCCCGCCCCCGCGGCGCGAAAAACATGATATTACTTGCATAATGTGGCGGCGAGGTGTTGCCAATTTGACGACACAGGCCCAAACTGCTCTCGGTCCCGCCTGACAGTCATTGCAATTTTCAGGGCAAGATGGTTTCAGGGGGCTTACGAGGTACAGACTTGGTGCCCCCGCCGTCCTCTGAAACTCTGCGGTGGGCTATAACTGGAGGTTGACATGAAGAAACTCGTTCTCGCTTCGGTGGTGGCTGGCGTGACCGCGACCGGCGCCTACGCTGGCGGCCACGGCGGCAAGTATGCCGACCCGATCATCGAACCTGAGGTGATCGTCGAAGACACCAAGAAATCGGCCGCGGGCATCGTCGTTCCGCTGCTGCTGCTGGTTGTCGTCGCGGCGGCGGTTGCTGCGCGCTAAGGCGCTTCCGACCGAATTCCGGAGGAAAAGGCGGCAGGTTGTCCTGCCGCCTTTTTCTTTGTCCGTCACCCAGGCGTCACAACGGGTGCGCGTCAATCCGCAGAAGGCTCGATCCAGCCGCGCAGGTTGTCCGTGATCACGTCCGACAAAGCCATAAGATGTGCCTCGTCTGCGTTCAGGCAGGGGATGTAGGTAAAGCTCTCGCCGCCGGCCTCTTCGAAGCTTTCGCGAATCTCTTCGTTGATCTCTTCCAGTGTCTCGATGCAATCGGCCGAGAATGCCGGCGCGATCACGGCGAGCCGCTTCACACCCGATTCCGCCAACCGCGCGACCTCTTCCACCGTGTATGGCTTGAGCCACTCCTCGGGGCCGAAGCGCGACTGGAAGGTGGTGACGATCTGTTCCGGCGCCCAGCCCAGTTGCTCGCGCAGCAGGCGCGATGTCTTCTGGCACTGGCAATGGTACGGGTCGCCCTCCATCAGATAACGTTTCGGAACGCCGTGGTAGGAGGCGACCAGAACCTCGGGCTTTTCCTCCAGTGCGTCCCAAGCTTGCCGGACCGACCCCGCGAGCGCGGCGATATAGCGCGAATCGTCATAATAGGGCGGCACGACCCGCACCGAGGGCTGCCATTTCTCGGCCTGAAGGGCGCGGAAGAACTGATCGTTCGCCGTGGCCGTCGTGGCCCCGGCATATTGCGGGTAAAGCGGAAAGAACAGGATCCGCTCGCAGCCCTGCGCGACCATCTCCTGCACCTTCGATTTCGTGGAGGGGTTGCCGTAGCGCATGCAGAAATCCACCACCACGCGGTCGCCATAGCGGCGCTGCATCTCGGCGGCGATACCTGCGGTCTGCTCCTTGGTGATCGTCATCAAAGGGCTCTCGCCCTTGTCCTCGTTCCAGATCGACTTGTAGTTCGCGCCAGAGGAAAACGGCCGTTTCGACAGGATCACCAGTTGCAGCAGCGGTTGCCAGATCCACGGGCTGTAGTCGATGACCCGGCGATCGGACAGGAACTCATTCAGATAACGCCGCATGGACCAGTAATCATAGCCGTCCGGAGTGCCCAGATTGGCAATCAGGATCCCCACCTTGCGCGTCGGCACCGCCGGGTGGTCGGCCGGCGCATGGGCAAGCCGGCCGTCGCCGGGGGCGACGGGGCTGCCCTCGCCCGTCACCGGGCAGGCACTGAAATCGCGGCTGTCATCCTTCGTGCCGTTCGGTTTTGCGTCCAGCATCTGGTTTTCCTGTTGCGGCAAGGGGGCGTTCTGCGGGCTGAGCGGGGACATAAAGGCTTTTTCCGCCGGGTCAATCGCCGCGCGGCGGCAGAACCGCATCGGGCAGCGGGGTTTCGGTGGTGCCCAGCGCATCAGCAAGACGCGCGCGCGCGGATCCCGGGCGCAGCGGGCGGGGCTGATTGTCGGCCGGGGCCCATCCAGTCAGCGCGATCAGTTCGAAGGTGGCGCGGATGCGCCCGCCCGGCGCCTCGCCCGGTGCCGGAAAAGCCGTGGCATACCGCGCCGCCGTCGCCGCAAAGAGCGCGCGAGGCGGTATCTTGCGATGGCGCGCTGCCAGCGCGTTGCCCTCGCCCATCGCCCGCAGCTCGCGCATCAGCGCAAACGCATCGGCATAGCTGACCGTCAGCGGAATCGAATCGGCCACCGGCAGGCCGAAACCCGCCCGCTGCAACAGCGCGCCCAGATCGCGGATTTCGCCCATGGGCAACACCCGGGGCGAAAGCCCGCCGCAGATTTCCGATTCCGCCTCGGCCAGCGCGGCCCGCAGTTCCTCCAGCGTGCGCCCGCCAGGGCAGAGCGACAGAAACAACCCGTCAGGCCGCAGCGCATGGCGGCATTGCACAAGCTGGCCGACCGGATCGTCGGCCCAGTGCAGGGCCATGGCGTGGATCACCAGATCATGGGCACCCGGTTCGAGCCCCAGCACCGCCGTATCCTCGACCACCCGGGCCTGCGGCAATGCCGCGGCCCAGAAATCGGGCCATCCCGTCACCACGGCCGGTGCCGTAAACCTTCTGTTAACCTCTGCGAGCCTTTCCTCAACCTCGGATAGCGCGGCTTCGTGCAGAAACAGCGCCGGCGCACGGGCAGCACGGCTGCGGTTTCTGGACAGGGCGGCGCGGTCGGTGACGGCCGGAGGGGTCTGGATCATCACGGGGCCTGCGGGCTGGTTGAGAAAACCATTTTAGGGGGGCGGGGATGGGATTGCAAAGCGTGCTGCGGCTGATCTATCCGCCGCACTGCATCGCCTGCCCGGAACCCGTGCAGGATGCGCATGGCCTGTGCCCTGCCTGCTGGCGCGATACGCCATTCATCTCCGGGCTGGTCTGCGACCAATGCGGCGTGCCGCTGCCGGGCGAGGACGACGGGCGCGGCCCGGCGCCGATCTGCGACGATTGCCTGACCATTGCCCGCCCATGGGACCGAGGGCGCGCGGTCATGCTCTATCGCGACCGAGGGCGCAAGCTCGTGCTGGCGCTCAAGCATGGCGACCGGCTTGATCTGGCGCGACCGGCGGGGCGCTGGCTGGCGAGGACGGCGGCGCCGCTGCTGAACGACCGGACGCTGATCGCGCCGATCCCGCTGCATTGGACCCGGCTGGTGCGGCGGCGTTTCAATCAGGCGGCGGTGCTGGCGCAGGCGCTGGCGGCCGAGACAGGGCACCCATGCCGGCCCGATCTGTTGCTGCGCCGGCGGCGCACTCCAAGTCAGGACGGGCGTAACCGTGACGGCCGGTTTCGCAACCTCGACAGCGCCATCACGGTCCATCCGCGCGGCGCCGGGTACTTGCCGGGGCGGCGGGTTCTGCTCGTCGATGATGTGATGACATCGGGCGCCACACTGGCGGCCGCTGCCGATGCCTGCCTTGCCGCCGGGGCCGAGGGTGTGGATATCGTGACACTGGCACGCGTTGCGAAGGATGGCTAAATCCGTATTATCGCGCCAGCGAAAGGATGAAGCCCGATGCAAGCTGTTGAAATTTATACCTCCCCGCTCTGCGGCTTCTGCCATGCCGCGAAACGGCTGCTGCGGGACAAGGGCGCAGAGTTCACCGAAATCGACATCCTCGCCGACCCCGGGCGCAAGCCCGAGATGATGGGCCGGGCCGGTGGCCGCCACACCGTGCCGCAGATCTTCATCGGCGAGACCCATGTCGGCGGCTGCGACGAACTTTACGCGCTGGAGCGGGCGGGCAAGCTCGACGCTCTGCTCGCGGGCTGAGCGCATGCGCGCCGGGCTGGTCCAGTTGTCATCCAGCGATGACCCGGCGGCGAACCTGAGCGAAACCCGGGGACTGCTGCGCCGCGCGGTGGCCGAGGGCGCGGATTTCGTGCTGACTCCGGAAGTCACGAACTGTGTCTCCACCAGCCGCAGCCACCAGAACGCGGTGCTGCAAACCGAGACGGAGGATATCACACTGGCCGGCCTGCGCGAGGAGGCCGCGCGCGCCGGTGTCTGGCTGCTGATCGGCTCGCTCGCGCTCAAGACCGGCGCGCCGGAGGATGCACGCTTCGCCAACCGCTCCTTCCTGATCGGCCCCGACGGCGGGATCGTCGCCCGCTATGACAAAATCCACATGTTCGACGTGGATGTGTCGGAAACCGAAAGCTACCGCGAATCCGAAGGCTTTCGACCCGGTGACCGGGCCGTGCTGGCGCGCACGCCCTTTGCTCTGCTTGGGCTGACGATTTGTTATGATATCCGCTTTGCACACCTTTACCGCGCCCTCGCGCAGGCGGGGGCGGAGGTTCTGACCGTGCCCTCGGCGTTCAGCCCGGTCACCGGCGCCGCCCATTGGGAGGTCCTTTTGCGCGCCCGCGCGATCGAATGCGGCGTCTTCGTGCTGGCCCCGGCCCAGACCGGGCAGCACGGGCTGTCGCGCGGACGGGCGCGCGCGACCTATGGCCACAGCCTGATCGTCGCGCCATGGGGCGAGGTTCTGGCCGATGGCGGCACCGACCCCGGCGTGGTGGTGGCCGATCTGGACCTTGCGGCGGTGCAAGACGCCCGCGCCCGCATCCCCGCGCTGAGCCATGACCGGGCCTTTGCGGCCCCAGCGGAGGGCGATTGATGGCCGATCGCAGCGACGATCTGGCCGCCGCGCTGTTCAGCGAGTTGTTCATGGCCGACCAGCTGGCCCGGAATCGGCTGTCCCGGGCCCTGCCGCGGGGGATGGAACTGTCGCATTTCGGGGTGCTGAACCATCTGGCCCGGATCGGCGACGAACGCACGCCGGCGCAACTGGCCAAGGCCTTTCACGTCACCCGCGGCGCGATGACCAACACGCTGGGAAAGCTGGAATGGGCCGGCCATATCCATATCCGCCCCGACTGGGACGATGCGCGCCGCAAGCTCGTGTCGATCAGCCCCGCCGGCCGGCGCGCCCGCGACGTGGCGCTGGCCGCGATCACGCCGGTCATCGGCGAGGTGGTCGCGGCACTTGGCTCCGAGCGGGTGCGCGCCACGATCCCCGTTCTGCGCGAGATGCGCATCCGGCTGGAGGGCGAAGGCTGAGGGAGGCGGGCGAATGACGTTGCGGCGCTGGGCTGTCGGGCTGGTGGCACTTGCCGGGATCATGCTCGCGCTCTGGCAGTTGCAGGGCGCACGCGCAGGGCTGGTGATCGAACGGGCCGAGGTGGCGGGTACTCCGGTGACGTTTCACCACCGCGCGGGCGCCGACCCCGGCCCGGTCGTGGTGATCGCCCACGGCTTTGCCGGCTCGCGCCAATTGATGCAGCCCTTCGCGCTGACGCTGGCGCAGGCGGGCTATCTGGCGGTCAGCTTCGATTTCGAAGGCCATGGCCGCAACCCGACCCCGATGTCGGGCGACGTGACGCGGATCGACGGCACCACGCGGCTCCTGATGGCCGAGGCCGGCCGCGTGGCAGAGGCCGCGCTGGCCCATCCCCGGGCCGACGGGCGGCTGGCCTATCTGGGTCATTCCATGGCCTCGGATATCGTCGTGCGGCAGGGTATCGAGGATGCGCGGACCGAGGCGGTGGTCGCCATCTCGATGTTTTCCCAGGCCGTCACCGCCGAGGCACCGCCGAACCTGCTGATCATCGTCGGCGAATGGGAGGGGCGCCTGCGCGAAGAGGCGGTGCGCGTGCTGCATCTGACCGACCCGGAGGCGGGACCGGCCCAGACGCTGGGTGCTTTGGCGGATGGCACGGCGCGGCGCGCGGTTTTCGCGCCACGGGTCGAACATGTGGGCGTTCTCTACTCCGCGACGGCGCTGGGCGAGGCGCGCGCGTGGTTGGATGCGGCTTTCGACCATGACGGCGGGGCGGCGCAGGTGGCGGCGACGGGGGGGTGGGTCGTGCTCTTGCTGGTGTCGGTGGTGGCGCTGGGCTGGCCTCTGGCGGGGCTGCTGCCCCGTGGAACCGACGCCGCGCCTCCGGCGCTGCCGGCGCGACGGTTCTGGCTCGCGGTGGCTTTGCCTGCGTTGGTTGTGCCGCTCGCGCTCTGGCCGGTCGAGACGCGGGTGCTGCCGGTTCTGGTGGCCGATTATCTGGTGCTGCATTTCGCCGCACAGGGGGCGCTGACGCTGGCGATGCTGGGCTGGTGGGGGGCGCTGCGCGGGCAGTTTCCGGCCCGGGTCTGGTGGATCGCGGCGCTGTTCGCGGGTTTCGGGATCGCGATTTTCGGCGGCGCGCTGGAGGCGCATGTCGCCTCTTTCGTGCCGCATGCGGGGCGGGTGCCAGTGGTCGCCGCGCTGATCGCCGGCGCGTTGCCCTACATGCTGGCCGATGCGCTGTTGACGCAGGGCGGCCGCGCGGGCTTCGGCCGGGTGCTGGCGGTGCGCGCGGCGCTTCTGCTGTCACTGGCGCTGGCGGTGGCGTTGAATTTCGAACGGTTGTTCTTTCTGGTGATCATCCTGCCGGTGATCCTTATGTTTTTCCTGCTTTTCGGCACGATGGGCGGCTGGGTCGGGCGGCGCACCGGTCTGCCGGCCGCCGGCGGGCTGGGCTTGGGCACGGTGCTGGGCTGGGCGCTCGGGGTTACTTTCCCGATGTTCGTGCTGCCGTAGAGGTCCTGCGCTGCGGTGAACCGGGCACGCATGTAAAGACCCGTGGCAATACTCGGTCGGCGTGCAGGCAGGGGCCCTGTTTCCACCTATTCCGCCGCAAGCAATGTCAGAACCGTGTCGCCATAGCGGCGGTGGTCGCGCAGGGCAAAGCCCGGGGGCGGGGCCATCGGCGTGGCCTCTTCCCAGACCACCAACGCCCCGGGCGCGATCCAGCCACCGGCAGCGGCCGAGGCCAGCGCCGCCTGCCCCAGACCCTTGCCATAGGGCGGGTCGAGAAACAGCAGCGTGAAGGGCTTGCCGCGGTTCTCGCCCAGCGAGGTGGCGTCCCGACGATATAGCTTCGTGATCCCCATCGCCCGGGCCCGGGTGATATTGTCGCGCAGAAGGCCGCGTGCCACTGTCCCGTCCTCGACAAAGGTCACATGGGCCGCGCCGCGCGACAGCGCCTCCAGCCCCAGCGCGCCGGTACCCGCGAAAAGGTCAAGCACCCGTGCGCCCGGCACCGGATCGGGTTGCGCACCATTCTGCAACAGGTTGAAGAGGCTCTCGCGCACCCGGTCCGAAGTGGGCCGCAGATGCGCCGCCCCGTCGCCGGCACCCACCGGCGCGAGCCCCAGTCCGCGCAGACGCCCACCGATGATGCGCATCGTCTCAGGCCCGACGCGCGGTGCTGCTGCCTTGCGCATCGGCCAGCGTTGCCACTCGGGCGACGATATCGGCAGCGTTCATCCCGGCGGTGGCATACATATCGGCCGGGCTGGCCTGATCGATGAAGATGTCGGGCAACACCATGGAGCGGAAGACAATGCCGTGATCGAATAGCCCCTCCTCGGCGAGAAACTGCGCCACATGGCTGCCGAAGCCGCCCACCGCGCCCTCTTCGATGGTGATCAGGACGCGATGCTCGCGTGCCAGCCGGCCGATCAGATCGCGGTCAAGCGGCTTGGCAAAACGCGCATCGGCCACGGTCGGGGTGATGCCGCGCTGGGCAAGCGTTTCGCAGGCCGCCAGCACCTCCGACAAGCGCGTGCCAAAGGACAGGATCGCGATATCTGCGCCCTCGCGCACGACCCGGCCCTTGCCGATCTCAAGCGGTGTGCCGCGCTCCGGCATCTCTACCCCCACGCCCTCGCCCCGCGGATA
The DNA here is from genome assembly GCA_007129775.1 of Paracoccaceae bacterium. GTDB lineage: Bacteria > Pseudomonadota > Alphaproteobacteria > Rhodobacterales > Rhodobacteraceae > Rhodobaculum. The sequence continues at coordinate 12,711 of SKUV01000391.1, forward strand.
GCGAAAGGCGATGGGGCCGTCGTCATGGGCCGCCGCAGTGGCGACCATATGGACCAGCTCGGCTTCGTCCGCCGCCGCCAT
>SKUV01000012.1 GCA_007129775.1 Paracoccaceae bacterium
TCAGATACTTCTTGATCCCTCAGCCGTCGGTCTCGGACCGATGGCGTCCGACGGCTTCGATCCGCGAAATCCCCGTCTCGCGCGCCACGGAATGGATGCTGCGCCCATCCCCCAAGATCCACCCACGGATCTTCATTGCCGTTTCCATCAGAAACACCTGCTCGTACTCCGTGCCCAAAGCGCACGGACGTTAACAATGCAGGTGGGTCAGTTTTAGATGATCATAACCCACCCAAGTGGGTCACTTTTGCATGCCGGTTCACAGGGAAAGGGGCCATCATGCCTCCGGTACGACATGCGCCACAACGCCGTGCAGAGCCGAAAAGTCCGCCCCGATCGCGATTGGCGTCACGCACTCTCTCGCGGCACGATCTCGAAGCCGAGGTCGATCTGGCGCGGCCCTGCCGCACGACCGTTGACCCGCGCGAGAAATTCCTCGCCGATGCGGCGGCCGATCTCATAGCGCGGCAGGCGGACAGTGGTCAGCGACGGAGTCAATTGGGCGGCGATGATCGAATCGTCCAATCCCGCGATCGCCAGTTGCTGCGGCACCTGCCAATTCTGCCGCTGGCATTCCAGCACGGCGCCCACGGCAAGGACATCGCTTGCGGCGAAGGCCGCGTCGATGCCGGGGCATTGCTGCTTGAGCGCCCGGATCCCTGTGCCGCCGCTGGGAAAATCGAACGGAGCGCGCACGATCCGGCCATCTGCCGCGTCGTCGCCGATTTCGTCCATCGCGGCCAGAAACCCGGCCTCCCTGTCGGTGGTTCGGTCGTTCTTTTCGGTCAGCCCGCCGAGGTATCCGATGCAGCGATAGCCCTGCCCGTGCAGCCACAAAGTCATCTGGCGCGCGGCCTCGAAATTCGAGAAACCGATCACCGTGTCGATGGGCGACGGCGTGAGGTTCCACATCTCGAACACCGGCAGGCGCGCGCTGGCCAGCAGTTTATGCGCGTCGGGGTCATGGGTCGTGCCGGTCAGCACCAGCGCATCCACGCGGCGCGACAGCATCGTGCGCACGAGCGCGCCTTCGCGGACGGGATCATAGCGGCTCGATCCGATCATGAGTTGATAGCCCGCCGGCTCCAGAACCGATGACAGCCCGTCGATGGTGTCGGCAAACAGCGAGTTGGTAATCGTCGGCACGATCACGCCGACCGCGAAGGACCGCCGCGACGCCATCGATCCGGCCAGCATGTCGGGGATGTAATCGTGTTCGTGGATGACCTTGAGCACGCGCTCGCGCGTGGCGCGCGCGACTTTCTCGGGCTGATTGAGCACGCGCGAGACGGTGACCAGCGAAACCCCGGCCTGCTGCGCGATGTCGCGCATGCGAAATTGTCGAAGCGGGTCTTTCTGCATGAAGCCCCTGCCGGAGGCGCGGCACATTGTGTTCAGCTGGGCTTGACACTACGCGATGAAACCGTTTTCATTCAACACCTATCGGCCCCATCGCCCGATTTCATCGCGCCATGGGGCCTGAGGGAGGGGACATGTTCGAATTCGGCTGCGCCACCGCAACGGATGCGGAGGTTTTCGAGACGCGAAATCCGGCCCGCCACAGCGAGCGTGTGGGCCGCTACGGGGCGGTGACGCCGCAAGACGTGGCCGGGCATGTGACCGCCGCGCGGCGGGCGCAGCGGGACTGGGCGGCACTGCCCGTGACGGCGCGGTTGCACCGCGTGGGGGCGTTTGTGGATGCCGTCGCCGCGCAGGCCGATGCCATCGCGCGGGCGATCACACGCGAACAGGGCAAGCCGCTGGCCGAGGCGCGCGGCGAGACCGCCAAGTCGCTGGACGAGGCACGGCAGATGCTGGCAATCGCCGGCCAGCCGCTGGGCGCCGTTCATGCCAGCGCGCGCCCGGGCGTTTTGCCGATGTCGATGCGCCGCCCGCGCGGGGTGATCGCGGCGATCACCCCGTGGAACTTTCCCATCCTGACCCCGATGCGCAAGGTCATCCCGGCGCTGGCCTTCGGCAACGCGATCCTGCTCAAGCCTTCGGAACTGGCCCCGGCGGCGGCCTTTCTGATGGCCGAAGCCGGGCGCGATCTGCTGCCCGAGGGGCTGCTGCAACTGCTGCCCGGGGACGGTGCGCTGGGGGCGGCGCTGGTGGCCAGCGGCGCCGAGGGTGTGACCTTCACCGGGTCGGTCGGCACCGGGCAGGCGGTGTTTCGGGCGGCCGCCGAATCGCTGGCCGAACTCAGCCTGGAACTCGGCGGCAAGAACGCTGCCCTCATCCACGACGCGCCGGATCTCGATGCCTGCCTCGACCAGATCTCCGCGGCGGCGTTCCTGTGTTCGGGGCAGCGCTGCACCGCGATAAGCCGCGTGATCGTGCCGCGTGATCTGGCAGAGGCGGTCACCGAAGGGCTGGTGGCGCGAGCCGAAGCGCTGGTTCCCGGCGACGGCTTTGCCCAGGGGGTGACGCTGGGTCCGCTGGTGTCGGCGGATCAACGCGCCCGTGTGGACGCGCTGGTGCAGCAGGCCCGCGCCGCGGGCGCGCGCCTGTGCACCGGGGGTGGCGCGCCCGACGACCCGGCGCTGTCCGAGGGGCATTTCTATGCGCCGACGATCCTCGATCGAATGGACGCAGGCAATCCCGCCGCCCGCGAGGAGATCTTCGGCCCCGTGATCTCGGTTCTGGCCAGCGACTCGCTCGAGCATGCCTTCGCACTGCTCAACGACACGGACTTCGGCCTGACCTCGGCGCTGTTTTCCACCGATGCCTGCGTGATCAACCGCTTCATCGCCGAAAGCGGGTCGGGGATGCTCCATGTCAATCATGGCACCACGCCCGACAGCAACATGCCTTTTGTCGGCATCCGCAATTCGGGCGTCGGCGCATGTTCGGTCGGCCCGGGCGCGGCGGCTTTCTACACGACCGAACACGCGGTCTATCTGGGGACGCCCTGAGCCATGACGACGCAGCGCCGCCACATCACGGTCGATCCACGCGACAATGTCACGACGCTGATCGATGACCGGTCGCAACTGCCCGCAATAGTGGGCGAGGTGGAATTGTCGGAGGCCGTGCCGTTCGGCCACAAGGTCGCGTTGTGCGCCATTGCGCAGGGCGCCGCCATCATCAAGTACGGCGTGCCCATCGGCCACGCGCTTGCACCCATCGCTGCCGGAGAGCATGTGCATGTCCACAACTGCGCCTGAACTGACCGGCTTTGTCCGCGCCGATGGTCGCGTGGGGCTGCGCAACCATGTGCTGGTCCTGTCGACCGTGGCGCTCGCGGCGCGGGTGGCCACGCTTTCGGCGGCCAGGGTTCCCGGGACTGTTGCGGTTGCCGGCGATTATGCGCGGGGCCTGCGCGGCGCGGATGCGGGGCTTCAGCGCCAGGTGCTGGACGCGCTGGTGGCGCACCCGAATGTTGGCGCGGCGCTCGTGCTCTGCCATGACGCGGCGAGCGCGCGCGCCACAGCCAAACGGCTGGAAAATCTTGGAAAACCTGTCGAGGTGCAGGCTTTCATGGACGCGCACGGCATGGGCGA
>SKUV01000290.1 GCA_007129775.1 Paracoccaceae bacterium
CACGCGCTGCCAGTGCAGAACGTCATGGCTCAGCCCGAGATCACGGCAGAGCCGCGCCGCGGCCTCGGCCTCGTCCTGTGCCTCGGGCCGCAAATGGTGATTGACCGTCGCCGCATGGAGCGATACGCCGCGCGCGGCGGCCCAATCCGCCAGCAGCACCGTCAGCGCCACCGAATCCCCGCCCCCCGACAGCGCAACCCCGATCGCGCCGGGCGGGCCTGCGGCGAAGGCGCGCCCCAGCGCGGCCTCCAGCACATCGGCTGGGCCGGCGATCACATGCAGCCCAGCTCGCGCCGGGCGGGCCCCAGTTGTTCGACGAAGTCCGAGGCCGGAAAGCGAAACTCCACCTCGTCGAACATCAGGCAGCCTTCCTGAACCTGACCCAGCGCGCCGAGGCTCTGGCCAAGGCGAAAGAGCGCCTCCGGAGCGAAGCGGCCGTCGGGCGCGGTGTTGAACACATCCAGATAGGCGCGCGCGGCCTGACTGGTCTCATCCAGCGCGGCATGGGCATGGCCGCGCAGCAAGGTCGCCTCGGCCATCAGCGGACCGCCGGGATAGGCCTCCACGAAGGCACCGAAACGCTGCACGGCGGCAGCATAATCGCCCGCGTCGAAGGCTTCGCGCGCGCGGTCGAAATCGGCCTGCTCCCCCACAGCTAGCAAGGCGCCCTCAGCCTCCGCAGGCGGCGTTGTGGCGGTCCCCGCCCCGGCATCGGCCCCCGCCGCCTCACCACCCAGCGGAAGGGTGGTGCCGACCGTGGACAGATCGCCGCCCTCCAGTTCGATCAGCCGGAATTCCAGATCGCCGATCCGGTTGGTGCCGTCGGCCACGATCCGCTCGATGCGCAATTCCAGCGCCTCGGTCTTGCCGATCAGGCGGGAAAGTTCGCGCTCGATCGCCTCGACCCGGTCGAGCACGCTGCCAGTCGCGCCGACACCGCCTGTTTCGCCGCCGCCGGGCGACAGTTCGGCGCGCAAGCCGGCGATGTCGGTCGCCAGCGTGCCGAGGTCGCGGCGGATATCGGCGAGGGTCTCGGGGTCGGCCAGCGCCACCCGGGGCAGCGCCAGAGACAGGATCAGGGCAAGGGTGGCAACGGCAAACCGCATGGCGCTTACCCTTTCCTCAGGCGCCCGCGCCGACCGAGATGACGGTGACGGCGCGGCGGTTCACATCCCAGCAGCGCGGCTCAGGACAGGCTTCGACCGGGCGCTCCTTGCCATAGCTGACGGTGCGCATCCGGCTTGTGGCGATGCCCTGCGCGGCAAGGAATTCGACCACCGCATTGGCGCGCCGCGCCCCGAGGGCCACGTTGTATTCGCGCGTGCCGCGCTCATCCGCATGCCCCTCGATGATGATGCGGAATTGCGGGTTGTCGATCAGCCAGCGGGCCTGCGCCTGCAGGGTCTGGCGCGCATTGTCGTTCAGGCTGCTGCTGTCGACGGTGAAAAAGACCCTGTCGCCGATCTGGCTCTGGAAAAAGGCCGGCGAGCGCGGGTCGTTGACATCGCCAAGCCCGGCCTGGTCGATACCCATTCCGGCGCCGCCGGGGCCGAAGCCGTCGGAGCCGGCGCCGAAGCGGTCGGGATTGGCGCAGGCGGCCAGCGAAAGGCCGGCGACAAGCATCAGGGCGTGAGAGAGTTTCGGCATGGATCGCATCCTTGAAGGGCGTTTGTGGTGCTCGATCGTGGGAGTCTAGCAGGAAAGTCGGCGGGCGGGAATCCACCCCTCAGGCAAGGAGCGGCGACCAAGCCGGGTCGGAAGCCGCGGTGCTGGTGGGAATGCGGCGCAGGTTCCGGCCCGATATGTCCACCGAATAAAGCGAGGGGTCGCCGCCCGCGGTTTCGCGGGTGAACATGATGACCCGGCCGTTCGGCGCCCAGCTTGGCCCCTCGTCGAGGAAGGAGGCGGTCAGAAGCCGTTCGCCCGAGCCATCGGTACGCATCACCCCGATGTGGAACCGGCCCTGATGGGATTTGGTGAAGGCCACCAGATCCCCGCGCGGCGACCAGACCGGGGTGCCATAGCGACCCGGCCCGTTGCTGATCCGGCGCGCCTCGCCGCCGCCGGCGGCCATGACATAGAGCTGCTGCGTGCCCGAACGGTCGCTTTCGAAGACGACGCGGCCGCCATCGGGCGAAAAGCTGGGCGCGGTGGCGATGGAGGGCGCGTTGGTCAGTTGCACGATCCGGCCCGAGGACAGATCGAGCGTATAAAGATCGGTCGTGCCCCCGCGCGCGAGCGAATAGATCACCGTCTGCCCGTTGGGCGCGAAACGCGGCGCAAAGGTCATCGTTCCGGGCTGATCGCCCAGCACCTGACGGCGCAGGCTGGACAATTCCATTACATAGATGCGGGGAAAGCCGGTCTCGTAGGAGGTGTAGAGGATCCGCCCGCCATCGGGCGAGAAGCGCGGCGCGAAGACCAGCGCGTTGCCATCGGTAAGATACTGCACGTTGGCGCCGTCCTGATCCATGATCGCAAGCTGCTTGCGGCGATTGTCACGCGGCCCGGTCTCGGCCACGAAGACCACGCGGCTGTCGAAATAGCCGCCCTCGCCGGTGATCCGGCTGTAGACGGCGTCGGAGACCTTGTGCGCCATGCGCCGCCAACTGTCGGTCGGGCCGCCGAACTGCAGCCCCTCGCCCATCTGCTGGCCCGAAAACACGTCGAACAGGCGGAATTTCACCGTCATCCGCCCGCCCGAAGCCGCGACCGCGCCGGTGACCAGCGCCTGCGCATTGACCGCGCGCCAATCGGCGTAGGAGACGGAGGCATCGAAACTGGTGATCCGCCCCACATGGGCGCTGGCCGGGATCTCCCGAAAAAGCCCGGTATTCACCAGATTGCCCGAGATCACCCGGCCCAGTTGCGCGGCGTATTGCTGCCCGCCGCTGTTTTCGGCCACGAAATCCGGCAGCGCGATGGGCAGCGGCTCGATCACACCCTCGGTGATCTCGATCCGAAGGGGGCCGGACTGCGCACGCGCCCGTGCCGGAGTGAGCCCCGGAAGCATCGCGGAAGCCGCGAAGGCGGCGGGCAGAAGCAGGGCCTTACGACGGGTAATGCTCATCTGATCCTCATGCTTTCCGGGTTGAACGTCATTTCTATATCACGCCACTGGTCGTATTTGTCGGCCGGCAGGTCAAATCCCTGTGCACCGCACCGCAGGATCGCGCGGCGTGCGGCCTCATAGGCCTGACGCGCAGCCGCATCACTGCCGCCCTCGGCCCGCACCATCCGGATCGCAGCGCCGTCCGGCACACCGTCGCGGCCAAGCTGCACGCCCAGCGTGACCGTCACCGCCATCGCATCGGTCGAGAGCGCACCGACATTCCAGCACTGGGCCACGGCAAAGCGCAGCGCGTCCATCTCGCCCGCCGAGAGTTGCGGGCCGGTCCGGGGTGGCGACGGATCGGCGACGGCACTGGGCGGGCCGTCGCGCATCGCATCGGCCAGCGCCGCGGCCACGGCATCGGCGACCGCATCGGCGGGCGGGTCGGAG
>SKUV01000215.1 GCA_007129775.1 Paracoccaceae bacterium
CCCCCGCTGCCCGCCCCCTGCGCAGCGGACGCTTCTGGCAATGCATCCGCCGCCCGCGGACAGCGCAAGCAGCGCGCGCGATCAGAGTGGTACGGTCGGGTCCTCGAAGCCCCTGGGCAGGATCAGGTTATGGGGCCCGACATCGGCGATGTCGCGCTCGCCGCACAGCGCCATGGTCACGTCAAGCTCCTTGTGGATGATCTCCAGCGCGGTCTTCACCCCTTTTTGACCCATCGCCCCGAGCCCGTAGACGAAGGCGCGCCCGGCATAGGTGCCCTTGGCCCCCAGCGCCACGGCCTTGAGCACGTCCTGCCCGCTGCGGATGCCGCCATCCATATGCACCTCCACCCGGTCGCCCACCGCGGCCACGATCGACGGCAGCATCCGGATCGACGACATCGCCCCGTCCAGTTGCCGCCCGCCGTGATTCGACACCACGATCGCATCGGCACCCACATCGGCCGCCATGCGCGCATCCTCCGCGTCGAGCACGCCCTTGAGCACCAGCTTGCCGCCCCACATGTCCTTGAGCCGGCGCACCTTGGCCCAGTCCAGTTGCAGATCGAACTGCTCCGCCGTCCAGCTCGACAGCGAGGCCGCGTTGCTGACCCCCTTGGCATGGCCCACGATATTGCCGAAAAACCGTCGGGGCGTTCCCAGCATCTCCAGCCCCCAGGCCCATTTCGTTGCCAGGTTCATCATCGTGGGCAGGGTCAGTTTCGGCGGCGCCGAGAGCCCGTTCTTGAGGTCCTTGTGCCGCTGGCCGAGGATCTGCAGATCGAGCGTCAGCACCAGTGTCTCCACCCCCGCCGCCCGGGCACGCTCCAGCAGCGCTGCGACGAATTCCTCGTCCTTCATCACGTAAAGCTGGAACCAGAAGGGCTTGTTGGTGCGGTTCGCCACATCCTCGATCGAGCAGATCGACATGGTCGACAGCGTGAACGGCACGCCGAAGCGTTCCGCCGCGCGGGCGGCGAGGATCTCGCCATCGGCATGCTGCATCCCGGTCAGCCCCACGGGCGCCAGCGCCAGCGGCATCGCCACATCCTGACCGGCCATCCTTGCCCGGGTCGAGCGGTTCGACATGTCAACCGCCACGCGCTGGCGCAGCCGGATATGGCGGAAATCCGTGACGTTGTCGCGAAAGGTCTGTTCGGTCCAGCTGCCCGACTGGGTGTAGTCGTAGAACATCTTCGGCACGCGGCGGCGATAGATGCGATGCAGATCCTCGATCGTTGTGATGACGGCCATGACCCCTCCGGTGCTGGTTCATTCCGATTAGCAAGCCCCCTGACGGCAGGCAATTCGCTTTTGCGCTTGCGGGTAATACGATATCGCACTAAGTGGTGCGAAGTCGTATTACATTTCGGAGTTTGCCATGCCCCTCACCCGCCGCAAGGCCATCGCCCTGATCGGAGGCGGCAGCGTGTTGGCCGCCTCGGCTGCCGGGGGCGCGTGGCTCGCCACCCGCACTCCCCATGATGCCCGCGCCCCCTGGGGCGCGGCGGGCGGGCACGGGGATGCGCGCCTTGATGCACTCAGCTTCGCCATTCTTGCCCCCAGCGCCCATAACCTGCAGCCATGGCTGGCGGAACTGCACGGACGCGACAGCCTGCTGATCTGGCGCGATACGGCGCGCGACCTGCCGGCGACGGACCCGTACGACCGCCAGTTGACCATCAGCATGGGTGCCTTTCTGGAAACCTTCGATCTGGCCGCCGGCAAGGCCGGCCACGGGGTGGAGACGCGGCTCTTTCCCGACGTCGCCACCCGCCCGGGGCTCGAACCGGTGGCCGAACTGCGCCTTGCCGACGGCGGCCGGCATGATCCGCTGGCCGATCACATCCTCGCCCGGCGCACGATCCGCGAGCCTTATGAAGAGGCATTGCCGCCGGCCCGGGCGCTCGCCGCGCTCGACCGACATGCAAAGCTGATCACCGAACCGGCCGATGTGGCAGCCCTGCGCGACCTGACCCTGCGTGCCTGGGAGATCGAGGCGAAAACCGAGGCCATATGGCGAGAGAACGTCGATCTGATGCGCTTCGGCCGGGCCGAGATCGAGGCCCGCCCGGACGGCATCGCCCTTGGCGGGCCAATGCTGGAGGCGATGATGCTGGTGGGCATTCTGAGCCCCGAGACGCAGGCCGACCCGGGTTCGCAGGCCTTCCGCGCCACGCTGGATCTCTATCGCCGGATGCTGCCGGCGACGCCGGCCTATGCCACGATCACCACACGGGGCAACAGCCGCACCGATCAGATAGCCGCCGGGAGGGCATGGATGCGCCTGAGCCTCGCCGCCACGGGTGAGGGGCTCGCGCTGCAGCCGGTCAGCCAGTGCCTGCAGGAATTTCCGGAAATGGAGGGCCCGCGGGCGGAGGCGCAGGCGGCGCTGGCCGGCTCCGGCGAGACGGTGCAGATGCTGGCGCGCCTCGGCCACGGGCCCGACGCCCCGCCGGCGCCGCGCTGGCCCCTGGAAAGCCGCCTGCTCGGCGATGGCTGAGCGCAGGGCGCGCCTGCCGGCGGGGGCCACCGGCATCGGCACGACCTGCGCAAAAGCCTGCGCAAAAGCCTGCGCGAAGATCTGCGCGAAGACTTGCGCGAAGCCTTGCGCGCGCGCGCCGCGCGCGCCGCAACGGCCCTTGCCAGCCCCGCCCGCATTGCGCGACATTGCCGCGCGCAGACAGGGGCGGCGATGACCGGGCAAAAGCAGCACAAAGGACCGCCGCAGACACCGCCCGGTGCAGGTGCCAGCGCCGAAGGCGACGCCGGAACCGACCGGGGCAAGGGGCAAGGGGCGGCGTCCACGGCGGGTGGAACCGGCGCGAGTCCCCCGGCGGAGCGGATGCAGCGCAGCTTTGCGGTGATGACCGAGATCGGCATCCTCGCCCAGTTGTCCGCAGCGGCATTCGAGCGGCGGATGCCGGGCTGGCTCGTGGCTCATTTCGCATTGGTCCGGCACCTCCTGCGCCGGGCCGAGGGCGCGACACCGCTGGAACTGGCGCGCGCCTTTCAGCAGCCCAAGACGACGATGACCCATACGCTGCAGGTGCTCGAGCGGCGCGGGCTCATCACGATGCAGCCCAATCCGCGGGACGGACGCTCCAAGCTGGTGATGCTGACCGAGGAGGGGCGCGCCTTCCATGGCCGCGCCATGGCGGAGGTGGCGCGCAACATGGAGGGGCTGCACGCCCGCCTTGCCCCCGGCACGTTGGAGGCCCTGCTGCCGCATCTGGAACACCTGCGCGAGGTGATGGAAGCGCTGCGCGACGATTGACCGCCACGACGGCGGTGAGGCAGGAGCGGCCCGAGGGGGCATCGAACCCCCTTGGGCCGCGCACTGCGCGGGGCTTCGCCCCGGTGCAGTGACCCCGGTGGCCTCCGGGTTGCTCGACAGGGCCACCGCGGCACGAGGCGGGGCCGCGCGCGGAAGGGCTTCGGGCGGAAGGGCTTCGGGCGGAAGGGCTTCGGGCGGAGGCCCGCAGTCAGGGCCGG
>SKUV01000411.1 GCA_007129775.1 Paracoccaceae bacterium
AACATCCTGCACTGACAGGGCATTCCGCCTTTCGGATCGCTGTGCGCTTGCGTATACCTTGGCCGGAGCAAGAGGGAGTCGCTGCCATGACCATCACCGTCGGCATCAACGGGTTCGGCCGGATCGGCCGCTGCACCCTGGCCCATATCGCCGAAAGCGCGCGCAACGATGTCGAGGTGGTGTCGATCAATGCCACGGGCCCGATCGAGACCAATGCCCATCTGCTGAAATACGACAGCGTCCATGGCCGCTTTCCCGGCACCGTCCTGGTCAAGGGCGACACGCTCGATCTGGGGCGCGGGCCGATCCGCGTGATGTCCACCCGCGACCCGGCCGAGCTGGACTGGGACGGCGTCGATGTGGTGCTGGAATGCACCGGCCAGTACAACGCCCGCGACAAGGCCGCCGTGCACCTGAGCCGCGGCGCCCGGCGCGTTCTGGTCTCGGCCCCGGCGAAAAACGCCGATGCCACCATCGTCTACGGGGTCAATCACCGCTTGCTTACACGCGCGCACGAGGTCGTTTCCAACGGGTCCTGCACCACCAACTGCCTCGCGCCGCTGGCCAAGGTGCTCAACGACAGCATCGGCATCGAGCGCGGGGTGATGACGACGATCCACAGCTATACCGGCGATCAGCCCACGCTGGACCGCCGGCATGGCGATCTCTACCGCGCCCGCGCCGCGGCCATGGCGATGATTCCCACCTCCACCGGGGCCGCCAAGGCCATCGGCGAGGTGCTGCCCGAGCTTGCCGGCCGGCTCGACGGCACGGCCATGCGCGTGCCCACCCCCAATGTCAGCGCCGTCGATCTGACCTTCGAGGCCGGGCGCGAGACCAGCGTCGAAGAGGTCAACGCGATCGTCGCCGATGCCGCCGCCGGCCATATGGGCGCGGTGCTGGCCTATGATCCGGAGCCCAAGGTCTCGATCGATTTCAACCACACGCCCCACTCCAGCATCTTCGCCCCCGACCAGACCAAGGTCGTGGGGGGCCGTACCGTGCGCGTGCTGGCATGGTACGACAACGAATGGGGCTTTTCCTGCCGCATGGCCGATGTCGCCGCCGCCATGGGGCGCCTGCTGCACTGAGGGCCGCTTGCTTTCGGCGGCATCCGGGCGCATGACGGCGCGGCAGATGCCAGACGAAAGGATTGGCGCGAACCGCGCCCGCCCATGGGATACCGCAGCACCTTCGCGCTTGCCGCCCTGATCGCCGCGCTGGTCGCGGCCGATTTCCTGCTGTCCGGCGGGGCCGCGACGCTGTTTCTGGCCGCGCGCTTCGTCGCAATGATCGAGTATCTGGCATTCTGGCGCTGATTCGGGCGTCGGGTGCTTGACCTTGGCGGTCAAATCCTGATGTTAGCGGTAACGACCCGGGCCGGACGGACGCTGTCGCGTATCGTGCCAGGCGACGGGACGGGCCGGCGGCACCGGCCCGAAAGGACACGACCCGACGGGGATGCGCGCCGCCGCACCACGTCAGGGCAGGCCGAAAGGAGCGCCGAAATGACAGTCAAGGTAGGCATCAACGGATTCGGGCGGATCGGGCGCAACATCCTGCGCGCCGTGATCGAGGACGGACGCGATGATATCGAGGTGGTCGCGATCAACGATCTCGGCCCGGTGGAAACGAACGCCCATCTGCTGCGCTTCGACAGCGTGCACGGCCGCTTTCCCGGAAAGGTCACGACCGGGCCGGACAGCATCGACGCCGGCCGTGGGCCGATCCGCGTCACCGCGCTGCGCGACCCGGCTGAGCTGCCGTGGTCGGATGTGGATATCGCGCTGGAATGCACCGGCGTCTTCAATTCCCGCGACAAGGCCGCGGCGCATCTGAAGAACGGATCGCGCCGCGTGCTGGTCTCGGCCCCCTGTTCGGGCGCCGACCGGACCATCGTTTTCGGCGTCAATCATGACATTCTGACGGCCGGGGACACGGTGGTGTCCAGCGCCTCCTGCACGACGAACTGCCTCGCGCCGGTGGCCAAGGTGCTCCATGACGGGATCGGGATGGTCAAGGGCTTCATGACCACGATCCACAGCTATACCGGCGATCAGCCGACGCTGGACACGTTGCACCGCGATCTTTATCGCGGGCGGGCTGCGGCGCTGTCGATGATCCCCACCTCCACCGGGGCGGCCAAGGCGGTGGGGCTGGTGCTGCCGGAGTTGAAGGGCAAGCTGGATGGCGTGGCGATCAGGGTGCCGACGCCCAATGTTTCCTGCGTCGACATGGTCTTCGAGGCCGCGCGCGATACCGATGTGGACGAGGTGAACAGCCTGATGCGCGCCGCCGCCGAAGGACCGATGAAAGGTGTGCTGGGGGTCACCGACCAGCCCAATGTGAGCGCCGATTTCAACCACGACTCGCGGTCATCGATCTTCCATCTGGATCAGACCAAGGTGCTGGAGGGGCGCATGGTGCGCGTGCTGGCGTGGTATGACAACGAATGGGGCTTTTCCTGCCGCATGATCGACAATGCGCTGGCCATGGCTCGCCTGCGCTGATCCTGCAGCGGGCCGGGCGCTGACCGCCCGGCCCGCTCAGCCCCGCTCGCGGCCGTAGAGCCACATGGAGAGCGGCGCGAAGATGGCGGTCACGGCGAGCGGGGTGAGCATCGCCAGCGCCAGATCGCCCGGCACCGGCACGCCCCCCAGCAGGCCGCGCAGGGCGGTGGTGATATGGCTGACGGGGTTGATGGCCACGAAGCCCTGCAGCCAGCCCGGCATCGTATCGGGTTCGACATAGATGTTGGAGCCGAAGGTCACCGGCATCAGCACCAGCCACGAGAGCGTCATCACCGTGCCCGGCGTGCGCACCATCAGCGCCACGGCCGTGAATATCCAGCCAACCCCCAGCGCAAAGAGGTTCAGCAGCACCAGCGCGGCCAGAAGGTGCGGCACGCCCCCTTCCAGCCGGTAGCCCATCATGAAGCCCACCGCCAGCACCAGCACGGCCGAGGCGGTATAGCGCAGCACATCGCCAAGGATCGCCCCGGCGATGGGCGCCGGCCGCCAGATCGGCAGCGCGCGGAACCGGTCGAACACGCCCTTCTGGATATCCTGATTGAGGGTGAAGCCGGTGTAGATCGAGGTGAACATCACCGTCTGCACCACGATCCCCGGCAGCAGGAACTGCAGATAGGCCTCCGGAGAGCCCGCCAGCGCGCCGCCGAACAGATAGGTGAACATCACCGTGAACATCACCGGCGTGACCACCACGTCGAACGCCTGTTCGGGGTTGTGGCGGATCTTGAGCACCGCGCGCCAGGCGAAGGCCAGCGTTTCCGCCAGCGGACGCGGGCCGGGTGCGGGCGCCGCGCCCGAACCCAGCGCGCGGTCAAGGCGGGTGTCGCGCGGGGTCATCGTGTGGCCTCCTGTTCGGGTGCGGCGCCGTGCCCGGTCAGGGCGAAGAACACGGCATCGAGGCTGGGCTGGCCATAGGCGAAATCGACCGGGCTGGCGCCGTCGGCGGTGAGGGCC
>SKUV01000093.1 GCA_007129775.1 Paracoccaceae bacterium
AAAATGCCACGCCTTCGTATACTGCTCTGATCAGATGATACTTCGTGTGGCTCTGGCTTATTCCAAAGAATCCTGCTTTGGCAGTTGTATTGACGAACGGACCACGCTCGCCACCTGGAGCAAGGTAGGGTTGATAAATGACACCAGCTGAACCTGGTGGAATTTCTTTCAGCTCCCGTTCCAGCCGCGAATAGTCAACCGTTTTGCCATCACGAACTCCTGTGGTGTCCAGAACCCAGTCGAGATTCGGCGTGGCAACCATCGCTGCGACGAGTCGAATCCAGCTGTTCGGTTTACAATGACACAGTGTCATGCCGGTCATGTTGTCCATAGAGATATTCGTGTCATCCATAATTATCTGGTGCAACCCGGCCGTACCAAGCACCGAAGATGCCTGCCGTGCCCGGATGGCACCTACACCCAATGCGTGCGCAGAAACGTCCATGGGGCCGGCGGCGACGGGAATACCTGCCGGGAGCGAAAGAGCGTGTGCCACCGTCTCGAGAATTGGTGCCGCATTTTCGGACGTCGGTCGGATCTCGGGAAACTTTGAAATCTGCAACTCTACCCCAAAAACGGACAAGAGCTCCGGATCATACGTTGCCGTTTTGAGATCGATATTGGTCAGGCATTGATCGGTCGCATCGGTGCTTATCGTCCCGGTCAGTTTGTATAGAAGCCAGTCTTTTTCGTGGAACACAACAGCGGCCTTCTCGAGCGCGTCGGCGTCATTGTCCATTAACCATCGGATCTGTGCCGCTTGTGTGCCGGGAAACACACTCGTACCGCAGTATCCATACGCTTTTCGGGCGGTGCCATCTTCGTGCCAGGCATTAACGTACGCCTGAGATCTACCGTCACACCACATGATTCCTGCTCGCGTTGGAAGTCCGTGCGTATCCATCATCCAGGTTCCGTCACCGGTAGCCGTAATTCCTATCGCGGATATAACACCGAGGGATTGTTTCCGAACGGTATCTGCAATCTCGCGCAGGCATGCAGAGACATCTTCCCAGACAAAATCCATGTCGGCCTCGATCCAGTTATCCGGAGTATGAAGTCGCGTGGAACGTGACGCCTTTGTGACTTCCGATCCATTCAGCGAGAACGCGACCGCTTTGGTCATGGATGTGCCAGCATCAATACCAATGATTAACTGCTCATTACTCATATGCATTCTCCGTTCGGAATAACTTCAAAAAACTTATGATGTACGAAATATAAGCTTAATATATGATCGTATATCCGGATAAAGAAGCCGTCAACTTAAAAATAAGAACAATAAAGATCGAAATTATGACCGGATACGAAAGTTATTTGTTGACGGCAGTGCAATTCGGGTTTTCAATAGCAATGTACAGACACACCAACACCTGTTCAGGTGGTGTCTGATATCTACAACCTCATATAAGGGAGGCACACTTTATGAGATCATTTTTCAAGCTCAGCTTGCTGACCGTCTTTCTGTTCGTAGTTCTGGCGGGTACCGTATACGCTGGAGGTCGAACCGAGACAGATGATCTTCAGATTGTCATGGTCGCAAAGCACGAAGGAATCTCATGGTTCGATGACATGAGAATCGGTGTTGAGGAGTTTGGCGCCGAGTTCGACGGAGTTACTGCCTGGCAGATTGCGCCAGAAGGAGGCGATCCTGCCCGACAGAACCAGATGGTCGAAGACTTGATCGCTCAGGGGGTCGATGCGATTCTTGTTGTTCCAAATGATCCGGAGGCCATGATTCCTGTACTGCGACGCGCACGGCAGGCTGGCATAGTGGTAGTAAGTCATGAGGCTGAACAGCTTGTACGCGACCACGATGGTGTCGTGGATTTCAACATGGAAGCATTCGAGAACCACGAGTTTGGTCGTGTAATGGGGCAGGCGCTCGCCCGCGAAATGAACTATGAAGGTCAATTTGCTGGCCAGGTTGGTGGACTGACTATGGAGACCCACATGCAGTGGTATCGTGGGCTCATGGACTATATCACCAATAACGCTCCGGATATGGAGTTCGTTCTGAGCGAGCCTCTGGAAGACTGGAATACTGAGCAGAACTCGTACGATAACGCACGTGAACTTCTGGCAGCGTATCCGAACCTTCGAGGGCTTTTCGGAAACTCCGCGTCCTCGACGATCATGAACGCTCAAGTCATTGAAGAAGAAGGTCTTATAGACCAGGTCGCAGCCGTTGGGTTGACGCTTCCTTCGATGTCAGAGCAGTACATTCGAAATGGGTCACTTCGGCAGGGGCAGGCCTGGCGCCCAGCCGACGCAGGGTACGTGTCGGCACATATCGCGTATCTTATGCTGACTGGCCAGGAAATTCGTAGCGGAATGGATCTCGGTCGTGATGGGTATGAAGACATACTCGTGGACGGGCAGTTGATCTTCGGCAATGCTCCGCTGATTTTTAATCAGGAAAATATTGACGATCTCCTGTTCTTCTAAAAGACGAGCTCACGTTTTTTCATCCACGCCCGATCACCCACAATGGTGGTCGGGCGTTACGTTGATTGTGTTCCTGAGGAGACCATGGACGACACGAAAACAGTATTGAAGATTGTCGGTTTATCGAAAGCGTTTCCTGGTGTGCAGGCTCTCGACCGAGTCGACATGCAGGTTCGCGCTGGCGAAGTACATTGCCTCGTCGGCGAAAACGGATCCGGTAAGTCTACACTTATTAGCTCAGTATCCGGTGCGCAGCCGTTTGACAGCGGTGAGATAGTACTGAATGAAACCTCGTACCCAAGCTTGACACCGAAACAGTCAATGAGGGAAGGCGTTCAGGTGATTTTTCAGGATATGTCACTGTTTCCACATTTGAGTGTAGCAGAGAACATAGCGTTCAACTGGATGTTGTATAACAATCGGAAACTGGTTCATCCGAGAATCATCAACGAACGGGCGAAGGCCGGACTGGAGAAGCTGGGAGAGGATCTTGATTTGAGGGTACCAGTACAGTCGCTGACAATGGCACAGAAGCAGATCGTTGCAATTGCGCGGGCGATAGTGCTTGACGCGAAAATCATCTTCATGGACGAGCCTACGACAGCGTTGGCGAAGCACGAAATTGAGGCCCTGTTTAAGATAATAGAAGGCCTTCGCGAAAACGATATCTCTACGGTCTTTGTCAGTCACAAGTTAGATGAAGTGTTTCGCGTATCCGATAACATAACGGTGTTACGTGACGGAAAAAAGGTCGGTGATTTCGTCGCATCAGACCTCGATGAGGAGTCATTGGCATATCATATGACCGGCAAGGAAGTAATGTATCGCGAGTACAATTACACACCTCGAGCCGACGACGAACCTGTAATCAGACTTCAGAACCTGACACGCGAACCGCACTTCAGGAACATTAATCTTGAAGTTCGGCCTGGAGAGATCGTAGGTATCACCGGACCTCTTGGTGCTGGACGTACGGAACTGGCGCTCGCGGTTTTCGGCCTGAACCGTCCACAATCGGGCCAGATCTATATGGGC
>SKUV01000045.1 GCA_007129775.1 Paracoccaceae bacterium
CAGTCTTCGCTGTGCCATTTGGACTATCGCGTTAGGCTATTCGTATTTCTCTATCAGAACCTGATCCGCGAGGCGCTGGAGCGTGAGGTCTCCGACACCTGACCCCCCGAAACGCAGAACGCCCGCCGTGCGGCGGGCGTCCGGGACACGCTCGGCCGGCCGGCCCTCGCCGCGCGCGGCAGCCCCTTCGCCTGCCTGCCCCGCGCCCTTACCGCCCGGCCGCGTAGGCTTGCATGAAGCGTGGCGTCGCGCCGGCGCGCAGCAATCCGTCGGCATCGCGCGCCGCGGCCGTCAGGCGGCCGATGGTCATGGGCGGCGATGTCCGCACGGCATGGCCGCGCCCGCGCAGATCGGCGATGACGGCCTCGCCATAGCTTTCCTCCACCACGATCTGCCCCGGGCTGCGCGTGCGCGGATAGAAGGAGGCCGGAAAATGCGTGCTGTGAAAGAGCGGCGCATCCAGCGCCTGCTGCAGCCCCATGCCGAATTCGGCGATGTAGAGAAAGAACATCAACTGCCACTGGTCCTGCTGATCGCCCCCCGGCGTTCCGAAGACCATCGCGGGCCGGTCCCCGTGCAGCGCCAGCGTCGGCGACAGCGTGGTGCGCGGCCGCTTGCCCGGGGCCAGCGACCCCGGCAGCCCCTCTTCGAGCCAGAACATCTGCGCGCGGCTGTTCAGGCAGAACCCGAGCCCCGGGATGGTGGGCGAGCTTTGCAGCCAGCCGCCCGAGGGGGTGGCCGCGACCATGTTGCCCTCGGAATCGATCACGTCGAGATGCACGGTATCGCCGCGCCTGCGCGCCAGATGGGCCATCGTGGGTTCATAGACCGCGCCATCGGTGCGGCTGAGCCGCGACAGCGCTTCGAGCATCCGGGTTACCTGCGCCTCATACCCCGGCACGATACCCGCGCGCAGCGCCTTATCGGCCTGCGGACCGATCAGCGCGCGGCGCCCGGCGGCATAGCTCTCGGATAGCAGCGCCTCCATCGGCACCGGCACGACATCGGGGTCGGCGTAATAGACCTCGCGGTCGGCATAGGCCAGCTTCATCGCCTCGGTGACCCTGTGGACGAATTCCGCGCCGCAAGGGTCCAGATCGGCCAGCCCCGTGCCGCGCAGCAGGGAGAGCGATTGCAGCAGCACCGGCCCCTGGCTCCACGGGCCGCATTTGGCCAGCCGCCAGTCGCCGTGATCGGCGGTGACCGGCGCCTCGATCCGGGCGGCATAGGCGGCCATGTCGTCGGCGCCCAGCACGCCCCGGTGCATCCGCCCCTCGCTGTCGGGCAGTTCCGTCCGCGCCAGCCAGTCGCCGATCGTCTCGGCGACGAAACCGCGATAGAAAGCGTCGCGCGCGGCCTCGATCTGCGCGTCACGCCCGCGCCTTGCCTCGGCCTCGGCCAGGATCCTGCGCCAGGTTTCCGCCAGCACCGGGTTGCGCAGCGGGCCGCGCGGCGCGGGCGGCTGGCCCGCCGGCAGCCAAGTTTCGTATGACGTCGGCCACGCGGTGCGAAAGAACCCTGCCAGCCCGGCGATGGTATCGGCGACCCGCGGCAGGCAGGGATGGCCGGCCTCGGCGTAATGGATCGCGGGTTCCAGCACCTCGCGCAGGGGCAGACGCCCGTAATCGCGCAGCATCAGCATCCAGCCATCCCATGCGCCGGGAACGACAGTGGCCAGCAACCCGTCGCCCGGTATGGCCGCGAGCCCCTGATCGGTATAACGGGTGATGCTCGCCCCCGCCGGGGCGCCGCCCTGCCCGCAGATCACCTCGACCCGACCGCGCGCCGCGGACCACAGGATTGCCGGCATCTCGCCACCTGGGCCGTTCAGATGCGGCTCCACCACCTGCAGGACAAGGCCGGCGGCAACGGCGGCATCGAAGGCGTTCCCCCCACGCTCCAGCATCGACATGCCGACGGCCGAGGCGATCCAGTGCGTGCTGGTGACCACACCGAAATGCCCCGAAATCTCCGGCCGCGTCGTGAACCCCGCCACGGCCATCAGCCGATCCCCCGCTTGCGGGACGGGGCCGGGCAACAAGGTTGCAGACAGGCGGCGGAAACGGCGGCCTTGGGCCGATGCGATGACATGATCGAAGCCTCCTCGAACGGGCCGCGTGCGACGCGGTATCTGGGCCGCGCGACGGGGCGCTGCACGGGCAGGCTACAGCATATCATCGGCCGGTTCGATGGGGGACGGGCGCGGCAATCCGATCCGTCGCGGTTTTTCGAAAGGCTGCGGATGCAGGCTCGGCCTATCGACGCTGACGCCGTTCCTGCCATGCCCTTACGAAAAGATCGGGCCGAAGCCCGATCCAATCCGCAATAGTCTCGCCGATACGGAAAAACCGAGGTGGCCTTACGCCAGCACCATCGCGTGAATGCCCGTTGCCGTCGTCCCGGTCGCATTCACCTTGCGCACGCCCACGGGCAGGATTGCGAAATCCGGCAATTCCACCTGCCGAACCTCGCCCGCCGCGGTGACGAGCGAAATCGTGCCGCCGGTTTCGATGTAAAGCGCAATGGCCATCACGGGCAGGTCATCGCCATCATGCGGCGTGACCGGCTGAATATCCGTGGCAGGCCCCTGCAACGACGCAGCGCGGTTGGCGAATGGATTGATCATCGGCGGAGTCCCCTTCTGGTTCGGGCATCTTCGGGTCGCAGGGGTTTTCGCACAGAGAAGTTGCTCGGGTCCGAAGGCACCGTTCGCTGGTCTTGCCAGCGCCCCGAGTTATGCGGTGCGCGGACCCGCGGGGCCCTGACCGGCGACCTGTCCGGGCGCTGATACCAAAGGCTGACCGGGACGGCGATGCGGAACGGGTGATGCCGCATTTGCGCTTTCTGAATGCCGAAGGCGGGCAGCACCGCCACATCTGGCAGTTCAAGGCAGAACGCGTGCCCTTTCAGCCCGCCGGCGGCAGCGGCGAAACGATAAGCCATTACCATCTGTCGCCCGAGTGGATGAGGTCTGCCTTGCCCGCCTTCGCGGCTTCGGAAACTGGCTGCAGCGGGCCGCAGGTTTTCCCGACGGCGCAGAGGCTTGCATGCTCGTCATCCTGCACCTCAAGGGCTGATCCGGCCTTCGTCGATCAGGCTATCGTTGCCCATTTCTGCTTCCGTCACTTTGTCCATTCATGCGCTCCTTCCTTTACTGTTGAAGGAGCCGACAAATCTGAAAGTGCGATTGATTGCTTAGGCTCCAGACTCATTGATTATCAGAGCCAGAAGATGACGGTTGCGGCGAGGGCGACGGCAGAGAGGAAGGTGGTGGCGCACCTGTCATAGCGTGTGGCGATGCGTCGCCAGTCCTACAATCTGCTGAACATGATCTCGATCCTGTTGCGCCGCTTGTATCGGCGCTTGTCGTAGCGAACGGCCTTTCCGCGTGACTTTCGGCCCGGGATGCAGGGGCGTATCCCCTTGTCTTTCAACGCGTCCCGGAACCAGTCAGCATCATAACCGCGATCGGCGATCAGCC
>SKUV01000153.1 GCA_007129775.1 Paracoccaceae bacterium
ACGTCAAAAGGTTTCGCCTTCGAAAGTGCCTTGAAGGCATCGCTCTTATCAATATTCTTGTAGGTCGGCATGAGTTTCCTCCGCTTTGCAGTATAGCGAACTATCTTCGTCGAAACCAACCCGAGTATCATGACCCGTCGTGACCCGTCGTGACACGGCCGCGCCGTCTGCTGTACCTTGGGAAGGTACACGTGGCGCCGGGGAACCTGCAGGCCCGCGGGGAGCCCGCAGGCCCGCGGACGAGAAGATGATTCCCGTTCGCGGGAACCGATTTCCATAACGGGAGAAGGGTGTATGAAACCGACATTACTTGTGCTGGCCGCGGGAATGGGAAGCCGTTACGGCGGAGTGAAGCAGATCGACCCGGTCGGTGTCAGCGGGGAAGCGATCATCGATTATTCGATCTACGACGCGATCCAGGCCGGTTTCGACCGGGTCGTGTTCGTTATCCGACGTGAGATCGAGGAGGACGTGCGTTCGTTCTTCTCCGGGAAGTTTCAGGACCGCCTGCGAGTCGACTACGTGCACCAGGACCTGGAGGATATTCCCGGTTCCTTTACCGTACCTCCGGGGCGGTCCAAACCGTGGGGTACGGCCCACGCCGTCCTGGCTGCGCGAGGGGTGATCGACGCGCCGTTCGCGGTTATCAACGGTGACGATTTCTACGGGCGGGAAGGGTTGCGGACGATCGCGGACTACCTCCAGTCGCTCCCGTCGGACAGTACCGATTACGCCATGGTGGGCTACAGGCTGGACCGGACCCTCTCGGAGAATGGTACCGTCTCCCGCGGGATCGTTACGCACGACCGGGAGGGCTGGCTGCACACGATCGAAGAACACACCCGCCTGGAGCGTCGAGAAACCGGGCGCGTGGCGAGTCTGAACGAGGATGGTTCGATTCGAGCCTGGTTCAGCGGCGATGAACCTACCAGCATGAACCTTTTTGGTTTCGCGCCGCCGGCGATGGAGCAGTTTTATCGGGCATTTGCCGCGTTTCTCGCGGAGCACGGCCGCGAGCTGAAGAGCGAGTTCTATATTCCCACCGCGATGAGTGCCGTGCAGGAGAAGGGGGAGGCTCGCATGAAGGTGCTGCGGAGCAACTCCGAATGGTTCGGCGTAACCTACCAGGAGGATCGCCCCGCCGTGGTGGAGCGGATTCGCACTCTCGTCGAGGAAGGTGTCTATCCGGAAACGCTCTGGAACCCCGGAGGTTCGTGAAGAACTGTTCAGCCCGCCGGTTTTCCCATGGGGAAAGTGAGTGGCGCCGCCCGCTCTTCAAGCAGTGTGCGGCATCGCTCCCGCCCCGCCAGGTACTCAGGGTTCTCCGGCATCGTCGTCAGAGCTGCCTCGTAGCAGGGCAGTGCTTCGCCGGGCTGGTCGTTCTCGAGGTACGCCTGGGCGATAAGCGCCTGAATCCATCCTTCGCGGTCGCGCTCCCAGGCGTTATACAGGCAGAAGATCGCTTTGCGAGTGTGTCGGTGCTCCCGGAAAAGTTCCCCCATCCGTATCCACGCGGTGGACCTGTCGGTTTCATCCACCGCCCGATCCACGGCTCGACGAAGTGCAGCCGCGGCGCGCAGCAGATCGCCCTCCGTTGCGTAGGCGTCCGCCCGGCGCAGCCACATACTGCCGCTGAACCGTGTCGGATCGAGGGCGATTTCCGGGATGATCTCGTCATCGCTCCCGTCAGCGGCGAAGTCGGTGGAGAAGAGGTCTCCCTGTTCGCTCGCGTCCGCGTCGTAGAGCCGGTAGGCCGATACGGACCCATCGGCATGTTCCACGATATGCATCGAAGCGGGGGTCTCGTCCAGGATCTCCGCTTCGCGGTACCGCAGACCCAGCCATGCCGCCCAGCGATTCAGCTCCCAAGCCTGGTCGGCGGGCAGATCGATACTCACGGACTCGATAAAACGACGGTCGCGATATCCGCCACGGATCCAGCTGCCACGGGATGCGGAAAAACTGCGCATCAGCGGCTTGACCCACCACCAGTACGGGCCGAAGTGGCGGTACTCCGTCCGGTTGGCTGCCAGTCGAGGGATGAGACCGGTGAGCGTTTCCTTCAGCTCCCGATCCCGTTCCGCGGCGTTCACCTCCGCGATCAGGGCTTCAATCTGGGTTGGTGTAAAAAACAATGCTGTTCCTCCCGGGTCACGGCAGGTCCGCACGTTCGAACGTGCGGAGCAGCTCTTCCAGAGCGGCTGCCGGTTGTTTCGGCAGTTCCGGGCCGAACTCCCGGAGCACGAGCCGGAGCCCCCGGTACTCCCTGTCGGTGAGCATCACCGTACCGTCGTCGAGGGTTCCCGTCATCAGATCGACAAGAGTAGCGGCGATTTCCTGCGCTCCGTCCATCTGAAATACCTCCACCAGCCGCAGGTACACCCGTGGTCCCGCATCGGGCAGATCGAGAAACCGGCCGAAGGTATCCGCACTTTCCCGGGCGAGCTCCTGAAGGTGATGGTGCGTCCGATTCCGCAGCTCCGAAAGAAATTGTTCCCCTGTCGGCATTCCGGGACAATAAGCGGGAGTGCGGGTGGGGGTCAACGTCGTTTCAGCACGAAAATGCCCGGATAGACTCCGCCCGTCTCTACCACGCGGACGTGCAGGATTCGCCACCAGGGTGAATCGGCGATTGCCTCGTTCAGGATGCCCCGGCGGCGGGAACTCATCATGACCAGCACTCCTCCGGAGGGCAGGACGCGGGAGGCTCCGTCCAGAATCGCCCGGTAGAACGGACCGAAGGCAATGGTGCGTCCCAGGCGGACCCCGTAGGGCGGGTTGCAGACGATCCTGGTTATCGCTCGACCACCCCAGGCTCGTACGAACCGAGGGGTGTCGGTAGCGTCGAGGCGTCTCACCATGACACGATCCGCCATCCCGTTGATCTCAAGGTTGGCCCTGGTACCGGCTACCGCTTCGGAGCTGATATCGGAGGCGAAGATCCCACCGGCGCGGTGGGAGGCTGCTTCCAGGGGAATCGTCCCGGAACCGCAGAATGGATCGAGGAGCGCGCCGCCGATCTCGCAGGAGTCGGCCAGACTGAGCAAGGCATAGGCAGTGACCGTGCTGAGGGTCACCCGGGGGCGGTACAACCACTGGAATCTCCGATCAAGCTCGGCCGGGGTTAGGAGGACTCCCATGTCGACCTTCGACCCGGCAATCTCGACTCGCACGGTAACCTCCGGATTCTCCAGGTTCACCGGACTGCCGTAGCGATCGACCAGGATGCTTCCGATCGTTCGCTCCACGTGGGGACTCCGGAAGTGGTGATCGCCACGACGACGGCACCGAACCGCCAGAGTCGTCCCGGAGGTGAGTTCGGGAAACGGTATTTCCCTGGCGAACTCCCGCAGCGTCCGGATTGCGGTCGCACCCTCCATCACCTCCAGCCCGGTGATCTCGCCGCTGCCGGTGACACGGATTGCCCGATAGATCGAATGCATGCGCTGAAAGAGCGTCTCCGGTAATGCCTCGGGACT